>SCUG01000677.1 GCA_004297645.1 Saprospiraceae bacterium
GTTGCCGGCGATGTCGGTGGTAATGCCGAGCGAGTCCACGATGGCGCTGTCGCCGGCATCGATGGCGGGGGAGCAGGGGAGCAGGGTGAAGTCGTGGGCAGCGGTGTCGGCGAAGAGGGGTAACTGGTTAAAGATTACGTTTTGGTCACAGTTTATAGTGTAATTATTAAAAGGAAATGGAAACCCGGTCGCCAAAGAATCGCAGTACTCTTTGTCCACCCATGAATTAAAATAGTTCACATCGGTATTGGAGACATAACCAATGTCGCCCTCAAGGGCGCTATTCCCATATAGAATGCTGTTACTAAATTCAACTATTGGTTTTATTCCTGCATTTGAATTCTTAACACTGCGAAATGCACCACCTGATAAATAAGCGTAATTATTCGCTAAAGCACAATTAATGAACCGACTCCTTATTCCTAAACCATCATCTGTCATATGCATTGCACCCCCATCCTCAAAAGCACCATTGCTATCAAATACTGTGTTAATGAAATTAGTGTTGCAACCTACAAATGTTATTGCACCTCCAGTAACTGACGAGTTTTTCTCGAAAATGCAGTTATTAAAGTCAACAGTAACTAATGAATCGAAAATGAAATATTGAAGGAGAATGGCACCACCTGTGCCAAAGGATTCTTCTGGATTAACAGAGTCGTAATAGCCGCTGTGATTTTCTTTAAAAACGGTATTGGTGATGATTTGAGAAAGTTTATTATCGAACCAGAAACACCACAATGCTCCTCCCTCCGAAATACCTCTATTTTTAAAGAACAGACAGCTATCTATAATCAATTTGTTATCAGGGTTGCTATCATTATAATAGATGCCTCCACCTAATATCCCATCACTGCGGTTAAACTCACAATTCTTTATTACCCAATCGCTTGTTCCATGTATGTTTTGAATGTTTACCGCTCCACCATAGAAATTAGAGCCATTCATGAAAAATGTACAATTGGTTAATTGGGTTTTCGATCCCGATTGCCCGCCACCATTAAAATAAATTGCTCCGCCACCATTGGATGCATTATTTTCAAAACTACAGTTCGAAAAAATTGGGATTGATGAGCCACCATTTATCGCCTCAATGAAAATGGCACCGCCATTAAACGCCGCAAAGTTTAGTTTGAATTTACAATTGTAAAGTGCAGGATTCGCATTATTGCCATTGCCGCTGCCTATGAAGTAACAACCGGCACCGTTTTTTTTTGGACTGTTGGCAGGCTCGAAAACGTTTTGAAAAAAAGCTTTCCCTTTCGTTATGGTAAAACCATCAAGCCTGATAAAATTAAAATTCTGTGCAAAAATGACATTAAAGGAATTATCATCGTAAAAATCAGACTCTCCGATATCTCCGCTTAAAATGGTTTCGTGCAAAAGCCATTCTCGTTGAGATAAAGCAATTTCACCACCCGAAAAACCCCCATAAAGTGAAACACCATCTTTTATCTCAAAAGAAATCTCCCGGTTCATTGTATTAGTTGGCAGGTATGTCCCTTGCGCAACCCATATGTCATCACCCGCTGTGGAAACAAGCAGAGCATCCTGTAAATTGGTAAATGCATTGCTCCAAGAACTTCCATCAGTGCTGCCAGAAGCTAAGATGTTGACATAAATTATACCTGCAAAAGCACAGGAGAAATGCAAGAAAACAAAATTGCTAACCAGAAAGATAATTCGTATCATGGGATATAGCGTGTGAATCGTGGAGCTTGGGCAAACGAGTCCAAGTTCCACGATACCGTTTAAATTACTTAGATTTTACTACTTTGCTTACCAAGCGCCGGGTACTTGTTTCTACCGAAATAATGAGTATCCCTTCAGGTAATGAAGTAATGTCTTCTAAATTAAACACATTGATTCCTGTATCAAAGTATGAGTGAACAATGTGCAACTTCCTGCCGGTCACATCAGATATGACAATCGTGCCTTCATCGGCTTTTGGCAAATCAAATACTAATGTAATTCTCGCTTGAACAGGATTGGGAATAACAGTAAGTGATTGCGCCAAAGGCACTGCATTGGATTTTACAAATTCCAATTCAAGCTCTACATCTGCAATACTGCCATCTGCATGATAAAACTCGTTTATCAAAATTGAATTTCGGAATGCAACAGTCGATGATAAGGCAAGTACAGGACGCTTGGCTTTCAATCGCAGTTTAAACAGGGATTGCTCGTCTTTCAAATCAACTTCCTTAGCGTTTTCCTCCATCCAGAGTGTTCGAAATTCGTTTTCCTGCAATCTGGTAAGACCAAAATTATCCTCTTTATAGCAAGGGAGGTCACCCTTGCTTGTTCCCAAGAATTCAAAGTCATCTTTGGATAAATGTAACCCCAAATTATAGGCAGCAATGTGTTTGAAACCTGTGACTTTGAAAAGCAGTTCGATTTCTTCTCCAGCATTAACGAAGTTATTCGGTACAGAGAAATAGTAATCCTGCACTTTGCTCCTGTCTTCAATCTGGCCATCTCCGAATCCAAAAACATACGGAGGTGCATTCTCGGCTATTAAAATCGACTGATTGACATCCCCGATTTTTATAGCATCAAACCCGCTATTCCCATCATTCCCGTCTGAAATTTGATGCTGCCAATTTGGTCCTAAGTAATTTGGATATGTGAATACAGGACAATTGATCGAGCAAAAAGGATCAGCATGAAACGATAACCCATACAAATTGGGAATGTATTCTGGGATAAATCTCCAAGGAGCTGTTTGATTTGGAAAACTTTGGATGTTTCCCAATATCAAATTTTGCATCAAGGCTAAATCATATGTGGTAACAGTGCCACTGTTATTAACATCGGCGGCTATCTTCTTGTAACCATCAAGCAATAATTGAACTTGAAGGATGTGTTGCTGGATGACCACCATATCAGCAGCAGTTACTCCTGCTACCCAGTCTCCGTATGTATAAGATTGACCTATATTAGGGTATAATCCATCAAAGTGTGAACCCGGCAACGCCACAGCAGAAGTCAATGTAGGTTCATATATCGTGGCTTGAAATCTACCGTCTTCCCATGTAGTATTGTTGCAATAATTTGAAGAATTCGGATGGTGATATTGGATGTTGACCCGTTTCATTCCAATGTCTGTCCCTTCAAATTGGACAAAGTCGTTCAGGTTGAAACAGTTGACTCCGCCAAAGTATTGAGGCTGCCTGTAATTGATATAATAATACATCATCCTTTCTTCCTGTCCCGGAGTAAAATCGTTTCTACATATTCCGTTATATGACATGAAATTATTAACTTCCGCAGGGAATACATCACCATTCGCATCCGAGTAAGTGCCAACAAAATTGCAATTTACAACAGTACATCCCGGTTGATCAGCTCTGCGATCACTGTCCGTATCATCAACCAAATCCCCACCAGAATATACCGTCGGGCCAAGGGGATTGCATGGGGTTTGAATAACTAATTCGTCATAGTTTGGACTTGGAAATAGCTTACCCAAGCCCTGCGTACAATTCCTAATCACCAGTTCCTGGGTATTGAATATATTATCGGGATTTCCATCATCTCCCATCCACGTATGTAGTAATCCAAAGGAATGTCCCATTTCATGGGTAGTAGTAGTAGTATTGTTGATAATTCCCGCTTGACTTAAGAAAATGGTATTATCAGGTCCTACACTTCCTCCATAACCCGGGAACAAAGAATAGACAGTTCCACCATCGTCTTTAATGTACACGTTTACGGCCGTACTAATGTAAGCACCAAGTGAACGATACAAAGGGGCAGGAGCTGGTGTACCATGGTATAAAACACTATTATTAACAAAACTGATTACTCCACATTGAGTAAACTGAATGCCTGATTGGGCAAAATTCAGATTCATTGTTGTCAGCACCTGGCTTAAGTAAGCCTGTGTAATTACTGGGCCATTCGTCGAGCCGTCATCATTTCTAATTACAATAAAATGTACCGGAACTTCATAAGGAGGGTTGAGTTCTGAACCTTGGATAAAAGAAGGAATTAATGCAGATTCCTGCCGATATTGTTGCATCAACTGAAGTGGAGGGTCTTCTGTACCACATTCTTCGGTTTGAGCCAGAAGAGGAGAAAATGCGATGGTCAACAAAAGAATGCACGTTACTCTAGCAATGAATGAAGCATAGGTCTTGTAAGAGGTTGCCCGGTTTTTGGAAAGAAGTTTTTTCATAAGTGACAAAGTTTAGAAGGTAAAAAATTGATGCTGCACTTATGTTCAAGGGGAATACAATTTGCACCTTAAAGCGCTTTTTCTGAAATTGCGGAGCTTTAGGCGAGAACGTCCGATGCGCAAGGTATTATGTTTTATTTCCAATTGCAAGAGCAGGCAGCCACTTTGACACTATTCGGCGCCCCCTTTCCCCCTTACAAATACCTGTCCCTGATGATGGTCATGTGGTGAATCTCGTGACCGGCAATGATGAAAGTCGCGGCCGGGGGCGGAACGGGGGCCATTACCCCTGACGCCGATGTGGGCTTCAATCCTGCGGCAAAATCTGCCGCAGGTGGTGCTCCATGTGGCCCAGATAATCTTCGATGAGCCAATGCAGGGTAGCCGTTTCGCCATCGGGCAGGCGCACGAACTGCCCCAATCTGCCCTCCGGCATGGCCTCCAACACGGCTACTATCTGACGGTTCAGGCCGACCCAAAGTGCCACGATTTGCTCTGCCGGGAGGTTTTGGTAATTGTTCAGCCGCACCAAATCATCCTGCGGGTAACGCTCGAAAGCGTATAATCCGCCGCTCAATTGGGCATAGCAAAACCGTTGGAGATTGTGCAGCGCCGAATCTGCCAAGTGGCCGAGGATTTCCTTTTTTGACCACTTGCAAGGGGCAGGCCGGTGCGCCATTTCTTCCGCAGAAAATTGCGCAAGCTGCTCCGGCAGTTCGGCGATGATTTCCTGCAAGCGGGTGATAACGGGTTGTAGCATGGTCGAATATTTTACAAATACCTGTCCCTGATGATGGTCATGTGGTGAATCTCGTGACCGGCAATGATGAACCCCGCAGCCCGTGGCGACACGGGAGCCTCGCTCGCCTTGCCGATGCGGCCAAGGGCTTCGTCATCGAGGTTTTTGAAAAGTTGAATGGTAGCCTCTCGCACGGCACGGTACCCGGCGATGATGGAGGCCGGTGTCCGGGCATTAGCATTGGAGTTGGACACATAGGCATCCTGGTCGAAGCCGTGCAGGGCCTGTTTGTCGCCACGGGCAATGCGCATCGCCCGGTAGGCAAAGACCCGCTCGGTATCTATCAAATGTACGACGACTTCTTTTATCGTCCATTTGTCACTGCCATAGCGGTGCTCCCATTTCGACTTTGGAATTTTCTGTAAAAAATTAACGGTGACGGATTTGCCCTTTTTCAGGGCTTGCAAGATGTCGTCGCCTTGCACATTGGAGATGTAGTTGGCGTAGTAAGCGCCATATTCTTTGGAGGTGGGCCGGCGGTGAGTCATGGTAATCTATGATTTATGATGTAAGATTTATGATTGCTGCCCGCTTGCGGCGGGATTAATGGTTATTTTCTAAAAAACGCTTCGAGGCTCTTTGCCAATGGGATGCCGTCCCGCAACAGGGGGTCTGGCTCCGGCGGGCCGTGTTGCTGTGTCAGTGGCACCACCCCGGCCCAGACGGGCAGGGCGTAGTCCTCCGGTTCATCGCCGGGCGGGCCGGTGCGGATTTTGGCGGAGGCATCTTCAATGCTCATCCTCAGCACCGAGGTAGCTTTCAATTCTTTGGGGTTGGGGCTGCGCACTTCGTCCCAGCGGCCCTTCAATATGTTCTCCGAAATGACAAACAGGGCCTGTTCTTTTTCCTCGCCATGCACCTCCTGTGCCGTGCCGAAAACCACCGCCGAGCGGTAGTTCATCGAATGATGAAAGGCCGAACGGGCCAGCACCAACCCATCCACATGGGTCACCGTCAGGCAAACGGGAATGCCCTCGTCCATGCTGTTGAGCATGCGGCTTTTGGAGGAGCCGTGCAGGTAAATGTGATCGTCCACCCGCCCATAGGCGGTGGGTATGACGAACGGTTGCCCGCCCACGACAAACCCCGCGTGGCAAATGAACCCCGCGTCGAGGATGCCGTAAATCGTGGCTTTGTCGTAATGCCCCCGCTTTGGCAGGCGCTTCACTTTGTTCCGGTTGTTTTTTGAAAATGACTCCATGTGGCTGTTGGTTGATGGTGGCAGGTTTCAGGTAAAAACCTCCATTTCCTAAGCTGGCAAAGCCAGAACCCAAAAGGCTTTGTGCAAATAGGGTTTTGGGGGCTTCGCCCCAAAACCTCATGTTGGGCCAGCCACGAATTTCAGAGGTTAGCGCCTAAACTCAATTCTCAAAAGCTTTTGTCGAGGGCAGTGACCATGAAAATGGCCACGTAAATATCTTCATAAAATTCCCGCACCAAGTCGAAACTTACGTTTGACTGGAACAGCTTAGGCTCCAGAATATCCTTTTCGTGGGTAATGGCGGCGTAAATATTTTTGCCAATGATGGACAGGTAAATCTCACCCGCCCGCTGCCGGTACTTTAGCATAAATTCCATCAGTTCTTCCGGAAGCAGCTCGTTCACCCTCGTGTTTTTTGAACCATATACGGTGTAAACCTCGCGGAATTCATCGTTGCGCACAAAGCCGTCAATATTTTCGCCACCTGCGGCCACAAAGTTTTTCAGGGCATCAGCCAATTGCGGCATGGCCGCCCTTGGCACGGCGAGAAGGGTGCCTTTCGGAGCAGTCACAAATTTTGCCCGGATGAAGACGCCCCGGAATACATGGTCGAGGCGGGCACGCACCCGGCTGTATTCCTGCACTTTCAGCTCGCACATTTCGAACTCAATGTCGCCGATGCGGCCGGTAATGTAATCTTCGCCATTGTAAACAGCGGGCTTCGCTCCAAAAATACTGCTCTCCATAAAACGCTGCTGCGGAATGAAGCCCTTCGCATCGTATTGCAAATCGCCGAACAACAGGCCGTCATCAATAAAATCAAGAATCAGCTTGACCACATTGGGCTTGAAATGTTGCACGAACTTTCGAGTGCGGCGAATCAGGAAGCCAATGTATAGGCCGATGGGAATAGCCAGATACAGCGCGACAATTAAAATATTGAGGTACATCTCGAACATGATGACCACGGCCAGCAGCAGCACCGAAAAGAACATCAGCCGCAACAACCGCCGCCGCTCCCGGTCCAGCCGCACCAACTCCGGTTGAATGCTTTGGTTGTAGAATTGGCGGAAATTTTCAGGTTTATCCATGATGATGCGGTTCGGGATTCCGGGGTCTGCCCTTGAAACCTCAAAGGCTTTTGGTTCTGCCGCCGTCCACCGGCACGTTGATGCCGGAGATGTAGGCGGCGGCTGGAGTAGCGAGGAAAGCCACGGCAGCGGCCACTTCCGAGGGTTGGCCGAGGCGGCGGAGCGGGACTTCCTGTTTCCAGTTTTCGTAAATGGCATCCGTCGTTCCACCAGATTTTTGGGCATGTGCGGCGGCTATTTCTTCCAACCGCCCGGTCATGGTGGCGCCGGGCAGCACGTTGTTCACCGTGATACCGAAAGGCCCCACCTCTCCGGCTAAGGTTTTGGCCCAGTTGGCCACGGCGCCGCGAATAGTGTTTGACACGCCGAGGCCTTCGATGGGCTGTTTCACCGAGGTGGAAATGATGTTGATGATGCGGCCATACCCACCGGCTTTCATGCCGGGCACCACCGCTTGCGCCAGCAGATGATAGCAGAGGAGATGGTTGTTGAAGGCTTGCAGAAACTCTTCCACTTTGGCTCCGGCGACCGGGCCACCGGGTGGGCCGCCGGTGTTGTTGACGAGGATGTGGATGTTTTTTGTTTGAAGCAACAAGGTGATTTTCCGGCGCAAATCAGCGATGTCGGAAAAATCAACGGCGAGCAAATCGTGGTGCTGCCCTTTTGAATCATCCAGCTCAGTGAGGGTACTCGCCAGGTTTTCCGGATTGCGCGACACAAGCGTCACATTGGCACCGAGCAGCGCCAGCTCGATGGCCACGGCCTTGCCGATGCCCTTGCTGCTGCCACCCACGAGTGCGTTTTTTCCCATTAAATTCAAGTCCATGATGATATTTTGTTTTTTTTGAAAAATGCCGCCGCATCTGCGGGCCTTCGGTTCTTTTTAAAATTTTGGCTAAAATAACGCAACTTGCTCTAACTTAGCCCGCAACAGTCCTCGTTCATTTGCCACAGGCAAAAAAAGAAAAAAACCGGACTACTTATGGTCCGCTTTTACTAAAACCCTGCAAAGACTTCGTCCCGATGGGACGAAGTGCGTAATGTCAGTTATACTTTTGAACGCCAGGTTTTGTCCATTTGACATTTGCTATTAAACTTTAGCCATCCGAGTAATCGGGATGCAGCCAGAACCAAATAGGCTTAGTACAAATAGTGAGGGCAATGAAT
>SCUG01000678.1 GCA_004297645.1 Saprospiraceae bacterium
GGCAGGGTTTTGAACCCTGCGTTTTCGTACCCGAAACGCAGGGTTCAAAACCCTGCCGCTCGAAAAGACTGCGTAATTTTGGAAAACTCCCATTAATTTATGAGGGGATACAAAGTAACCTCCAATGATGGTTTTGTCTTCAATCCACTTTGATGGTGGTTTGACAAATTCCCTATACACTTTGAAAAGATAATTCGATTTTGCAAACTCAACTTGAATTCCATTATTGCAGATGAAATCTTTATTCAAATTATATTCAAACATTCCTGTATTGTCGCTAACTATACTGTCGAGCGTTAGGTTTTGTCCATTCCGGGTATTTGGCGCTGGCTTCGCTGGCTTAGGGGTTTGGGGGCAAAGCCCCCAATATCCCCTCCCTCCGGCACCGCCGGAGGCGGCGCCGGGGCACACAATGTCAAGTGTTAGTGTAGTATCTAACCATCGAAATTCATTGCCCTCACTATTTGTACTAGGCCGATTTGGTTCTGGCTGCATCCCGATTACCCGGATGGCTAAAGTTTAATAGCAAATGTCAAATGGACAAAACCTGGCGTTCAAAAGTATAGCTAAGGTCTTCTACGACCTTTGTCGTGTCCCAATTGCCCTGAACAGCAGCAGCCGGGTCTCATTCCCCCATGAGTTTGTGCAAAATGGTGATCGCCGCTTCCGGGATTTTTGTGCCGGGGCCAAAGATGGCCACCACCCCCGCTTTACGCAAAAAGTCGTAGTCTTTCGGTGGGATGACGCCCCCTACCACCACCAGAATATCTCCGCGGCCTAATTTGTCCAGTCCGGTAATGGTTTCGGGCACGAGGGTACGGTGGCCTGCGGCCAATGAAGAGATTCCGAGCACGTGCACGTCGTTCTCAGCGGCTTGCATTGCGGCCTCAGCCGGGGTCTGAAAAAGCGGCCCGATGTCCACATCGAAGCCAAGGTCAGCGAATGCTGAGGCTATTATTTTGGCCCCGCGGTCATGGCCATCCTGGCCCAGCTTGGCGACGAGAATCCGCGGGCGGCGGCCCTCGGTTTCTGCAAATTCATTCACCAGTTTTCTGGCTTTTTGAAAACTTTCATCCATTTTTATTTCACTTGAATAAACGCCTGAAACCACGCGGGTGGTGGGCACATAGCGCCCGAATGCGTATTCCAAAGCGTCGGAAATCTCGCCCAAAGTAGCCCTTTTGCGGGCGGCATCCACGGCGTGGCTCAACAAATTTCCTGCCCCCGTGGCAGCGGTATGGCGGAGCCGCTCCAATGCTTCGTTTACGGAAGCTACATCGCGCGACGATTTCACCCGGTTCAGCCGGGCGATTTGCAAAGCCCGCACGGCGGTGTTATCCACCTGCAACACTTGGATGTCGGTTTCCGCCTCCGGCGGAAAAACGTTGACGCCGGCCACTTTGTCCTGTCCACTGTCAATGCGGGCTTGTTTCCTGGCAGCAGCTTCTTCAATGCGCAATTTGGGCAAGCCCTTTTCGATGGCTTTGGCCATGCCACCCAGCGCCTCCACTTCTTCTATAAGCGCCCAAGCTCTCGTCACTAATTGCACAGTGAGGTACTCTACGTAATAGCTTCCGGCCCAGGGGTCCACCACCTTGGTAATGCCGGTTCCTTTTTGCAGATAGAGCTGTGTGTCCCGTGCTATTTTGGCGGAAAAATCGGTGGGCAAGGCAATGGCTTCGTCTAAGGCATTCGTATGCAGTGACTGCGTGCCGCCAAGAACCGCCGCCAGTGCCTCAATCGTGGTGCGCGCCACATTGTTAAAGGGGTCTTGCCCGGTAAGACTCCAGCCAGAGGTCTGGCAATGGGCCCTCAGAGCCATGCTCTTTGGGTTCTTCGGGCCGAACTGCCGCACCAATTTTGCCCAAAGCAACCGGCCGGCCCGCAGCTTCGCCACTTCCATAAAATGATTCATTCCGATGCCCCAGAAAAAGGAAATGCGCGGCGCAAAATCGTCTATGTCCAACCCCGCTGCCAGCCCGGTGCGCAGATATTCCAACCCATCGGCCAGCGTGTACGCCAGCTCGATATCTGCTGTGCCTCCTGCTTCGTGGATGTGGTACCCGCTGACACTGATAGAGTTGAAACGGGGCATGTGTTGCGCCGTGTATTTGAAAATATCGCCCACAATGCGCATGGATGGCCCCGGCGGGTAGATGTAGGTGTTGCGCACCATGAACTCTTTGAGTATGTCGTTTTGGATGGTGCCCGAAAGCTGCGCTGGTGGCACGCCCTGTTCTTCCGCTGCGACAATGTAAAACGCCAACACTGGAATGACAGCCCCGTTCATGGTCATGGACACCGACATCTTGCCAAGCGGGATTTGGTCGA
The DNA here is from genome assembly GCA_004297645.1 of Saprospiraceae bacterium. Lineage (GTDB taxonomy): Bacteria > Bacteroidota > Bacteroidia > Chitinophagales > Saprospiraceae > UBA6168. The sequence goes on from SCUG01000678.1 coordinate 2,332, forward strand.
AGAGAATTTTCATGTCCTCCACGCTGTCAATTGCCACGCCAGCCATGCCCACATCTCCGGTCACACGGGGATGATCGCTGTCGTAGCCACGATGGGTGGCCAGGTCGAATGCCACCGAAAGGCCCTTCTGCCCTTGGCCCAGATTGCGGCGGTAAAAGGCATTGCTCTCTTCTGCGGTAGAAAATCCTGCGTATTGCCTGATGGTCCATGGCTGTGTGACGTACATCGTGCTGTATGGGCCACTCAAATATGGCGGAATGCCGGCTACGAAATGCTGGTGTGGCAAAACGACTGGGTTGAACTTTGGGGATATAGAAATCTGCTCTGGCGTGGAGAAGGTATCGGAGGGAGTGGCAGCGGGGGCTTCCCGTCTGATAGTGTTTTCGTCAAAAGATATGCTGGTGAAGTCAGGGCGGTCCATACGAGGATTTTTCTACGGCAAATTTGACAAAGATTATGGGTTGAACCAAACCCGGCCCGCCTTAGGAACGTGCGCAAAATAACTTGGTAAGTTTTGCAGAAGCCAATTCACCGGGTTACTCGAAGTCACCCGGTGAATTCGTCAGGTTGTTTTGTGCACATTCCTTACCTTGGGAAATACTTATTGATGGCTTCTGTCCTGGTGGTCACGTGGAGTTTGTCGTAAATGTTGTGGCAGTGCGACTTTACCGTTTCCATAGATATAAACAGCTCTTGGGCAATCTGGCGGTATAGTTTTCCATTGGAGAGAAGTTCGAGTACTTCTTTCTCCCGCTGTGTCAGCATTTGTTCATAGGGGTTGGCGAATTCCTCGGTAGGATGGCGGAAGGAAGCGACCACCTTGCGGGCTATCTGGGTGCTCATGGGCGAGCCTCCTTCGTACAATTCGCTGATGGCCTCCATGATTTTACCTGGCGGGGTGCTTTTGAGCAGGTAACCGCTTGCCCCGGCAGCCAATGCGTTGAAGATTCTGTCATCATCCTCAAATACGGTCAAAACCATAAATTGAATTTTAGGGAATTCCTTTTTCAAACGCCCCATGACTTCTATGCCGCTCATGCCGGGCAGGTGGATATCCACCAATACAATTCCAGGACGCTCCTTTGGAATATCTTCGAGCGCTTTTTCACCGTTGGCATAGGCCAGGTCGCATTTAAATCCGGGGGTGGCGTTGAGCATCATCTGAAGGGCATTCCGATACTCCTCCACATCTTCTATGATGGCTATCCTAATGGGCTTCATTTGGCAGTCTTTTGTAAACTTTTATATCCTAATAAATGTGGCAAATTAAGCCAGGCCAGTCTATTTTACTCCAAACCAAGGCCAATAAATGTTGAAAATGGTACAAACGGGGGATAAGAAGAATAGATTGTCATTGTATTTTTGACCAAACTAAAAACACTAGTTACCATGAGAGATTATCAAAAAGTAAGCAGCATCACATTCTCGGCACAAGTCACTGCAGACAGCTCCACCGTTATCACAAGATTCAACAAGAACAATTTAATCAGTTGGCTGACAAACAATGTTTCCAGCAACGACGTCGCCGTGTTCTTTCGTCGCGAGAGTAATTCAGGCAATGACATTCAATTGGTCATTTCTGATGTTAATGCCTCCGGTGCGCCTGGCACTGTGGAACTGGCCAGTGCCAAGTTGCCATGCCCTGAATATTGTCCGCATTAACAGATGAAAAAATGGTTGTGGCTTTGTTTAATTTGGCTGAATTTGGGTGAACTCATCGCCCAGGGTAACAGTGCGTTTTTTCATCACTTAACCATTGAGGACGGCCTTACAGATGGGGTCAACTATTTCGTGACAAAAGATACCAGGGGATTTGTCTGGATAAGCTCTGTCAGAGGCCTGAACCGTTATGATGGCAGTCAGGTAAAGACTTACCTTCCTGGCACAGAGGGCGATTCAACCTCGCTATTCGGAGAGAATATTCAGAGCCGCATGTTTGAGGCTTCAAATGGTGATTTATGGTTCACCACCTATGAAGGCGTCAATCTTTACCGCCGCAAAACAGATGATTTTTGGCACACGACTTTTGTGGATGAGAACGGTGTTGTGTTAACAGGCTACCATGCATTTCACCTGGACCACCAAGGCATGCTGTGGATTATTGTTGACAACAAGTCTGTCTATCTCTTCGACACTAAAGCAAGGAAATTTCACTTTAAGCACTCATTAGCCCCCGAAACCTATCGGGCAGCCCTTGTAATCAAAGACGATGGTAACATATTTGGCGGGTATTACTCATCAGAAGGGCCAGGGCCAGCCCTTACCCGAATTGTCTATCTGCCAGATGGAACCATTGAACAGGAAACGCGTAAAATCATCTACTCAAAGGATACCCTGTATGCCATCCAAATTCTTCCGGAAAGCGATACGTTGATTTGGCTGGCTACCAGAAATGGCCTTTTAGCTTACAATTGGGAAAATCAACACATTCTCCGTTATGTTCCTCATAGCAGTGCTTCTTCGGCATCTTGTAATGCACTTGCAGAATATGGTAGCGACAGCCTGCTGCTTGCTTTTGAAAATGACGGTATCCTGATATTCGACCGCTTCCGGAGAACCTTTACCAGCCAATTTTTATCGGACTTAAGAAATCCGCACACGCTCAGTACTAACCACATACCCGCCATCAGCGCACTAAAAGACGGAAGTTTTTGGCTATCAGCAGCACCGGAAGGAATTGATTTCTTTTATCCGGCAAAGAAGAAATTCAACATTATTTCACCAAGGCTAAATTCAGGGAAGCAAGTTTCACCTTTTGATGTCACCTGTATGCTGGAGGATGCAGCCGGGCAAATATGGTGCGGAACATCTTATCATGGGCTGTTGGTTTTTGACGCCAAAGGCAAAATTCTTAAACGTTTCAATGAGAACAGCCCTTCTGCCCAATCAATTGCAAGTGGGAAAATCTACCACTTGTTTGAGGATACAAAATTCAGGATATGGGTAATGACTGATATGGGAACGATGGTATGGCTCCCTAATAAAAACCGGTTTGTCAAAATTTTAAAAGAGAGAACCCTATACGGGATTCAACTTGCAGACGGCAGGATTTTACTTTCTCCCCAAAACCGGGGTGGTATTGTAGAAGTTGCAGAGCGGGCAAATGGGCATTTTGAACTACACAATATTTTGTCCATTGATGCTACGGGGACATACTGCCTGCTTTGGCAAGATTCCCATGGCAGATTGTTTGCTTGTAAAGAGTTGCTTTCCATTCCTGTTTTCGACCCTTCGCTTGACTTCAAATTGATAAAAGAAATTCCCTATTCTGGTTTGTCTTCATTTTCTCAGATAGCACCAGATTCCGCAATCTGGATTTCCAATAGCTACGGATTGTATAAAATAGAGCCAGCCCTTAATGAAAGCAACGTGGTCAAGTACATACAAAAAGATGGATTACCCACCTCTAATATTTCAAGTTTCGCGGCCGGCGATGATGGCAAACTCTGGTTAGGCACCAACAATGGCCTCACCTGTTTTGACCCAGTCACACAACGATTCCACAATTTCACACTTGCCGACGGGCTTCCTTCCCTTAAATTCAACAGCTCTTCTGTCATCAAATGTAAAACGGGAGAATTATGGTTTGGCACCGTAGCAGGAATCGCACATTTCTTTCCGAAAAACGTCAAACTTCTCACCAATCAAAACACCCCGGTCATTACCAATATTCTTGTAAATGACGTTGAAGTCCCCAATTTGAAATGTACGCTTACCGGGGCAACGAATGTGAGCGAGATTCAGCGAATCGAACTTCCGTATGAGCAAAACACGCTTTCATTCTCCTTCGCAGCATTAGAGTACAGCGACATACCCAATATCAATTATTCGTTTCTCATGGAAGGCTTAGACCCTGACTGGCTCAAACCCTCCGCACACAATTTTATACGCTATGCCAAATTGCCTTTTGGCCATTATACCTTCCGGGTGAAGACCACCAATTCCGATGGCATTTGGGGCCACGAGCGCCGTCTCGAAATAATTATCGGCAGACCATATTACCGCACCTGGTGGTATTATTCGCTTTGGGGAGTGGTGGCCGCAAGCCTTATTTTTATAACGATGAAGGTCAGACAACAGAAGCGCAATACAGCCATAAAAGCAGCGGAAGAAAAACGCTTAGCTATTGAAAGTGAGCGCCAAAGAATTGCCCGCGACATGCACGACGATTTGGGATCCAGCCTCTCCGCCCTGAGCCTCACCACTGAAATAGCCCGGAATAAAAAAACTTCGGAGTTGAAAACTGAAATTGAAAAAATCAATACTGCTGCCCGTGAAATATCGGGTAAAATACGAGAGGTTATTTGGACGGTAAACTCCCGCAATGACACCCTTGAAAACCTTATCTCTTACCTCCACAATTACGCCCTGGATCTGTTTGAATCCACTTCTCAAGATTTTTACCTCAGCCTCCCGAAAGACATCCCAAACACATTCATCAATGGAGAATTCCGCCGGAATATTTTTCTTGCTTTCAAAGAAGCCCTCAACAACCTGATAAAATACGCCGGGGCTACCAAGGTCTATATCGCTTTTGAAATCACCGGGAACCTGTTCAGCATCCGCGTGGAAGACAATGGCAGGGGATTCGACCCTTTTTTGCTGCAAAGTTCATCTGGCAATGGACTGCGCAACATGCAGTCCCGGATGAAAGACATTGGCGGCACCTGCGTTATCACGACGGGTGAAAATGGCACCACGGTCAAATTTGGATTTGAGCTAAAGCAATGATATCCCCACTTTAGATTCCTTAAATCTCCATTGTCTCCCCCATTCGGGGGAATCCCAGCCTTATTTATTCTGAAAAATCCAACAATTGAGCGATTGTGTGGCTGGCGGCATAGCTGCAACTTTGCCATGTCAAGAAACTTGAAATAAGACGAGAGCGAAAGAACCCCGTTGATTTTAAAACCCTGTATCTCCCCCTTTAACCAGACCAATGAAAACAAATGCTGTGGATAAATTAACCCCAATCCTCCCTGAACCAAACCAACACAGCTTTCCAGAATTCCTGGTTTCGTATTCACCGGGAGACGCCCAATCCCGGTGATTATTTCCAAACCAAAAAACCGCAACTGAGACGCTAATGACCCCTGACCTGGCCCCAAATAACCTCGTTCATTTAAAACCCTG
>SCUG01000679.1 GCA_004297645.1 Saprospiraceae bacterium
AATTAGCTTGACAATTTTTATTTCAACACAGAGACACGGAGGCACAGAGAACCAAACTCAACTCTGTGTTTCTGTGCCTCAGTGTTGAAGAATTTGGTCACAATTTTTTAGCGATGACTTTTGATACAGCCTCTGGGCAGTTAACAGCTACAGAAATAGATCTGCACAACCTGTCCCGTGCCAAAGGCATGGGAAAACCTGTAGGTTGAGTATAGCAGGTTTAGTTTTTAAACATTCTGGATTCCAAAGGGAGAGCGCAACTCCAAGTTGCACCCTCACTTCGCCCGAGCACCTCGTGGCTTTTTGTTATCTTGCTTTCCAGCGTGAATAATAGGAATCTGCGATGGCGCGCTATCTTTACCCAAAATTCTTCACCATGCACAACAAGACTTCCGCCCTTTTATTTTTCACGGCACTGCTGGCCGCCGGCGCCTATTATTTTTTTGTTGAAAAACAGGCGCTGGCCCCGCCCCGCCCCACTCCCACCAACGGCAAAAACTACCGCGAAGGGCAGGACGAATCAGAAAGCAGCCGGAATGCCCACAAGGCATGGATGGAACTCATCCACCGGGCCGCCCCCGGCACTGACTGGCGCGAGATGGACCGCCTCGCCGCCCGCCAATTGGCCCAACAGCGCAGCCGCCTGACGGCCCTGCGGGATGGCCGTTCCGTCGAGATTTTTGCCAACGGCAACCTCGAAGGCGAATGGCGGGAGCGTGGCAGCCGCAACCAGGCCGGCAGCATGCGCACCGTGGAATACGTGCCCGCATTGAACAAAATTTTCGGCATCGCCGACGGCGGCAGCCTGTGGAAAGGCAACCCTGATGGCAGCGGCTGGACCATCCTCAATGATGACTTTTTGCTCCACCCCGAAATTCTCGAAGCGTTTTACCCCACCAACACCAGCGGCATGCGCCTCATCGGCGCCAGCGGCAAATCCCTGATATTCTCCGATGACGAGGGCCAGACATGGAGCGACGCAACTTTTACTCCCGGTTTTTACGACGGCTGGGGGTCGCCCATGAGCGTTGCCATTTTACCTGATTCTACCCACACGATTTACTACCTCGCACACACATGGGATGCCACGCCCTGGGCGCCACGCGTTTGGCTTTACCGCTCCACTGATGGCGGCCAAAATTTCCAGCGCATCCACGTTTTTGATGCCAACGATAATGACAGGGTGAGTATGTGGGCGCCTGCCGGCACCACAGAGGCCTACATCCTCGACCGCTCGGAGCGGCTGTACGGCATAGCCGGCGACAGCCTCCAGCTTTTGCATGATATCACCACCCTGCCCACCGGCGGCAGCATCATGCTGACGGGCCACCGCGGCGACTCCACCCTCACGCTGTACACCCTCTTCGACGGCCACGAAGTGCATAATTCCGCAGATGGCGGTGCCACCTGGACCTATCAGGGCGACACCCCCGCCAGTGCATGGGGGGTGGGAATGGTTTGCTCTCCAAATGACCCGGACAAACTGTTCATGGGCGCTGTAAATTGTTCTTATAGCTACAATGGCGGTGTCACTTGGGAACTCGCCAACGAATGGTGGGAGTATTACGGCCAGCTTGATTTGCTCCACGCCGACATCATGGATTTGAGATTTTTTGAAAAAAACGATGGCACGCCCTTCCTGCTCATCGCCAACCACGGCGGCCTGCACATCTCTTTCGACGACCTCGCTACCTCCCAAAACATCGGACTGCAAGGCATGAACATCAGCCAGTATTACGACGTGCTGACCAACCCCGATATGCCCAATTTCATCTATGCCGGCGCACAAGACCAAGGCTGGCAATGGACCACACAAGGCACCGGTGATGGCCCTGTTGATTTCCAACAGCAATGGTCGGGCGACTACGGCCAAATGCTCCTCTCCCGCAACAACCAGAGCCTCTGGGTGCAGTATCCCGGCGGCGTCATGGGCTATTACAACTTCCCGGCTACGCTCCCCAACCCGTGGCCGGACTCCGGCTGGGACCTGCCGGGCAGTGACAAGCCCGCCGCCGGGTGGATTGTGCCTACGGCCAACTTGGAGGCCTTCCCCGGGGGCAACACCGTTTTCATCGGCGGCGGCAACATTCAGGACGGCCCCGGCTCTTATCTCATCGCCCTGTCAGCCTCCACCGTGCCGCCATATACCATCGAAACCACCCAATACGATTTTGATTTCAAAGCCAACTCCAACAGCGGGGAGGGCCTGATTTCCGCCATCGAGCAGTCCGCCTTCGATGCCGACAGAATTTACGTCGCCACGAGCGACGGCACATTTTTCCACACCTCGGACGGAGGCACCAACTGGGAAAAAAGCACCGGCTTCACCGGCCCCACATCGTCGTGGATTTACACCACCTGCATTCTATCCTCCAAAATCAACCCCAGTGTGCTCTGGATTTCGGGCAGCGGCTACTCCAACCCGCCGGTTTACCGGTCGGATGATGGCGGGCAAACGTTCACGCCCATCTCCAGCGGCCTGCCCGGCACCCTCGTGCAGGAACTCGCCGCCAACCCCGATGAAACGCTGCTCTTCGCTGCCACCACGTTGGGGCCATTCGTTTACGTGACCTGGGAAGACCAGTGGTATCCACTCCTCGGAGAGCAGACGCCGCTGCAATGGAACACGAGCGTGGAATACATCGCCACAGAAGACGTCGTGCGGTTTGCCACCTTCGGCCGGGGTATCTGGGACCTCGCCGTCACATACGTGGCAGAGCCGCCCGTGGCAGCCCTCGAGGCTGGCGCCAAAACCGGCGTGAAAGTCTGGCCCAACCCCGTGCAGCGCGATGGCACATTGAACATTGCCACTGCCATCCACCGCCCGGTGGTTTTCACCCTGTCCGGCCTCGACGGAAAAATCGTTAAGAAAGCCCTCGTGAATCAATCAGGCAGCATCGCTCTCGGCGGTGTTCCGGCAGGGGTGTATGTTTATACAGTGGCTGATGCCGGGAATGCGGTGGCGTCGGAGAAGGTGGTGGTGTGGTGAGGGGGTGTTTTTGGACAGGCCGGTGCAAATGGGTTTTTGGGGCAAAGCATAGTGGGAACCGAAAAAAAAAAGTTGATGGTTAGGTCATTCGATTCGCAAATTATAGATTGTACCAAACAAGGAATACAAACCCAAAACCTGGATGTTCGAAGGGCAAGGAGGTGAACAATACAGCACCAGAAGCATCTCCAAAGTAATGGAACACAGCAAACAAAAGGCTGGCATCAGAAAAAAGGGAAGCATTCATGCCCTCCGTCATAGCTTTGCCACTCACTTGCTTGAAGGCGGCACGGACTTGCTTAGCATAAAAGAACTGCTTGGACACAACAGCCTTCGAACGACAATGCAATATACCCACGTTAGTAAAAAACATTTGAGCAAAATACAAAGCCCACTCGATAAACTATAAGAATGAAAGTTCCAATTTTTGAACTTGGTTCCGAATAGCTGCACTTTTTCGTTGGGTTACGGAACTTTTGAAGAGGAAAGGTGCTGATATTAGAATGTTACCGGTCATTCTTGGCGGCATCGCCACTTGAAACATTCTGCAAGAAATTTACATTGAAAAAACAATCGTTATGGCAACAGAAATTAATACTTGGCAAATCGTAAACGGAAAACTTTCGCAGGTTTCATCTTCATTAGCTGAGAACGGACGAAAGGAACGAGACGACCTTGAACAGTGGATTAAAAGTAATCCCGAAATTTTAGGCAATGACATTGCAATCATCGGTGAACAAGTCCAAACCAAATCGGGACCGTTGGACTTTTTAGGCATTGACCGTTCAGGCAATCTCGTTATTGTGGAACTCAAGCGGGACAAATTGCCGAGAGAAGTTTTAGCACAAGCGATAGATTACGCTTCTGACATTTCGTTTTACGAACCCGACCAACTATACTGTCGAGCGTTAGGTTTTGTCCATCCCGGGTATTGGGCGCTGGCTTCGCTGGCTTAGGGGTTTGGGGGCGAAGCCCCCAATATCCCCTCCCCCCGGCACCGCCGGAGGCGGCG
>SCUG01000066.1 GCA_004297645.1 Saprospiraceae bacterium
AACGTGCGCAAAATAAGATGTGTGTTTTTTTTGAGGCTGTATCATAAGTCATCGCTAAAAAATTGTGACCAAATTCTTCAACACAGAGGCACAGAAACACAGAGTTCAGTTTGGTTCTCTGTGCCTCCGTGTCTCTGTGTTGAAATAAAAATTGTCAAGCTAATTCCAGCGTTGACTTAAGATACAGTCTCAAAAAGAACATCTTATTTCGAACACGTTACTAAGTGACTATTTTTTCAACGAACTCTCATCAAAAATTTGTATCCCCTCAAAAAATGCTGGTATTTCGAGCGGCAGGGTTTTGAACCCTGCCGCTCGAAAAGACTGCGTAATTTTGGAAAGCGCCCATTAATTTATGAGAGGATACAAAAGATTGGCAATTTTTCACTCGAAACCCAAAATCCAAACAAGCTCTTAGTAAAAATCCCGGAGTGTAGCTCACCAGCCTATCCCATACAACACGCAAACCATAGCCACCACCAGCACTAACAATCCCAAATTCAGCGGGATGCCCACCCGCATGTAATCGGTGAATTTATACCCACCAGGGCCATATACCATCAAGTTGGTTTGGTAGCCGATGGGGGTGGAAAAATCGAGGCTGGCAGCAAAGGCAACCGTCATGGCAAAAGCAGCGGGGCTGGCACCGAACACATGGGCCGTGGCAATAGCTATGGGATAGGCAATGGTGGCAGCAGCAGCGTTGGAAATCATTTGGGTCAGGATATTGGCCAACAAATAGATGCCCACCAAGGCCCCCACCACCCCAAATTGACCGAACCATTCGTTCATGGATACGCCAAAAACATCCGCCATCCCTGAGTTTTTGATGGCTTTGCCTAAGCCGATGGACAATGCCAGCACCACGATGAGGTCCATGTCTAAGGAGCGTTGGATTTGCCGCAGGCTCGTCACTTTGAGCAAGTAATAAAACCCGCTCAGCCATAAACAAAGTACGAACAGGTTGGCCAGGCCAAAAGAATTCAAGAGCAGGATGGAAATGAAACCCCCACCTACTGCCCAGGACTTCCATCCGCCAATTTTCCGCTCCGATGGGGCTTTGGAAATGACATAAAAATCAGTGGTCTCTTTGTACTTTTTCAAAGCCTCTTCATCGGCCAGTACCATGAGCACGTCACCTGGGTTTATCAAGGTGTTGTCAACCGAAGTAATAATATCTTCATCTTGCCGGTGTATGGCCACTATCGCACCCCCATAAACGCTCCTAAACCTGGATTCGGCAATGGTCTTGCGGGCCAGGGAAGAATTGTAGGACACCACTACTTCCACCAAATCCAAGCCCTTCGCCATATCGTATTCTTTGACTTGGGGGATAAAAAGCCCGGCATTCCCCGCCAACAAGCCATTGATGGCTTCGGTGCTCCCTTTTAGCAACAAGTGCTCGTTGGCGAATAATTTTTCAGAAGGCACTCCGGCATCTACCTTTCTACCTTTTGTCAAAATGTCCATGACCAAAACATGTCGCAGGAAGTTTTCCGAAGCCTCCCCGATGGTCAGCCCTGCCAAGGGCGAGTTTCCCCCAATGATCACCTCCACTAAGAATTTTTTGCTATCGTCTTTCACTACTTGCAAGGGGTCCTTGTTGTCCGGCAAAGTCCGGTTTCCGATGGATACCATGTAGAGCCAAACCAGCAACATGACAGGTATGCCAATGGGCGCAAAAGCAAACAGGGAAAATGGTTTCAACCCATCGCCAGCCATCAGCCCGATGACGATTAAATTGGTCGAAGTGCCTATCACAGTGATCATCCCCCCCGCTATGGTGGCGTAAGACAGGGGGATGAGGAGTTTGGAGGGAGAAACGTTGTGCCGTTTGCCCCAGTTGTAAACATAGGGTATCAGCATGGCCACCAAAGGTGTGTTGTTCATAAAAGCCGAGGCAGAACCCACCGTGAGCATCAATTGGCTGAGGAAGGTCTTGTACGTTTTGGAACGGCTGAACAGCCTGTCGAAGACGAAAGGAATGATGGTGGTCTGGTTGATGACGTTGCCAATGACCAACAGCAGGACTACCGTGGTGATTTGTGAATTGGCAAAACCGCTGATCATTTCTTCCGGCGATAAAATGCCCACGGAAGTCAATGCCAGCATGGCCAGAAAAAACAGCATGGAGGGCCGCCCTATTCCCCGGATAAGCCCGGCGACCAATAGCAACAAGACAATAGCAACTATCCATTGTTGGATTACTTCTGGCAAAGGCATTTTGCTTTTTTCACAAAGAAAGGAAAAAACTGCCCCTTGATAGGCTTTCCAGGTTTTAAAAACCCGGAAAGTCTCGATGCTCTGGCTTTGCCATCTTCAGGTTACCACCGGAAATCGCAGCCGGTATCGTACTATTAAGAGCGGCGCCGGTCTTCCTCCTTTTTCCGGCTGATGCAAAGTCATATTTCTGCAATACCTTTGCGAAGCAAAACGCTTACGCAAGCGTACCGCTTTTGAGTTTGTTTGCGTTTTGCTTCACATCAATTAACTTCCAATGAAAATACCAGTACTTCTCCTTGCCTTCTTCCTCATCCCCAATTTCCTGATTTCCCAACCCACCAATTTCCAATCCCGCGGCATCGGCGGCGGCGGAGCGCTGTTCAGCCCGGCCATCAACCCGGACAACGGGAATGAAATGTACTTCGCCAGCGACCTCGGCGGGCTGTACCACACCGCCAGCGGCGGGCAGAGCTACGACGTGGTGCATTTCACCGAAGCTGTCACCGGCCCTTACGGCAAGGTTTGTTTTTCTCAAAACGGCATCCGTTTCACCTTGCTTTACGACGAGGAAAATTTCGACTACCGCCCCGCCAAAAGCACCGGCGGCGGCACGACCTGGAACTTCCTGCCCGGCGACGCTGAACCCTGGGAAGACAAACTTTTCATCTTCGCCGATTTCAACAACCCCAACCGGGTCATTTGGACGGACTACAACCACCTCTTTTTTTCTAACGACGGCGGACAGACCGGGGCGCTGAAAATGACGGCTGCCAATTCCGGCACGGGCATCCTGCTGACCGGCGTTTTTTTTGACGGCAACGACATCTGGCTCGGCACCAACGAAGGGGTGATGGTCTCGCACAACGGCGGGGCTTCTTTCGCCAATGCCAATTTTACTGGCATCCCGGCAGGGGAGGTCATCATCGGATTTGGGGCAGCCAAGCAGGGCGGCACCCGGCGCTTTTTCGCCCTCACCGGCGACATCAACAACGTCTGGGCTACCAACATGGGCTACAATTATTGGGAAACCATCCGGGGCGTTTATTCGATGGACAATGCCTCCGGGGCCTGGGCGCCAAAGATGGGCGGCATCAACATTTCACAGGACTTCGCAGTCTATTTGGCAATGGCTGAGAACGACATCAGCACCTGCTACATCGCCGGAAGCACGCCCAACGAGGAGGCCATCGTGATGAAAACTGCCGACGGCGGCAACTCCTGGCAGCACGTCTATTTGCGCAGCAACAACCAAAATATCTTCACCGGCTACCAGGGTGCAGGCGGCGACTTCGGCTACTCCTGGGGCGGCAATGCGCTCGGCTTCGCCGTGAACCCGCTGAACGCTCAGCAGGCCGTGATGACCGACTACGGCTTCATCCACCAAACCACCGACGGCGGCACGAGCTGGCACCAAGCCTACCTCGACCCCGCCGATGAAAACCCCGCCGGGGCGCCCACGCCAAAAAAGAAATTCTACCACGGCACCGGCATGGAACAGACCACCTGCTGGCAGGTTTATTGGTTCGATGAAAACACGATGTTCGGCAGCTTCACCGACATCAGAGGCGTGCGCTCCACCGACAATGGCGTATCGTGGAGCTTCGACTACACGGGGCACGACCAAAACACGATGTACCGCATTGCGAAGCACAACACCCTGCCGCTATGGTTCGCCGCCACCTCCTCTGTCCATGATATTTACCAAACGACTTACGTGACCGACGCCCGCCTGCAACCTTCCTACAAAGCCGGGAAAGTGCTGTATTCTAATGACAAAGGAAAAACCTGGCTCACCATGCGGGACTTCGGCAACCCCGTCGTCTGGGTGACTGCCGGCCCCTCGAACAGCGAGCGCCTCTACGCCAGCGTCATCTCCACCGACCCCGCCACAGGCGGTGTCTGGCGCGCCGACGGCATCTCCAACCCGGCCACCGCCACCTGGACGAAGCTGCCCAACCCGCCCGCCAACAACGGCCGCATTTTCAACATCCATGCGCTGAACGACGGCACGTTGGTGACTACCTGGAGCGCCCGCAAGTCCAACTCCGGCAGCGTGTTCAGCGATTCGAGCGGCGTCTTCGTCAGCACCGATGGCGGCTTGAACTGGGAGCGGCGCAACCACCCGGACATGGATTTTTGGACAAAAGATTTGGTCATTGACCCCTCTGATGCTTCGCAAAACACTTGGTACGTCTGTGTCTGGAGCGGCTGGGGCGGCCCCGCCAACGACCTCGGCGCCCTCTTCCGCACCACCGACCGCGGGCTTACCTGGTCGCAATTGACGGACGACTACCAATTCCTCCGCGTCAGTTCCGTCACCATTGACCCGAACGACGCGCAAACCATGTACCTGACGACCGAAGGCCAGGGGCTTTGGGTGACGCACAATAAAAGTGCCGCCCATCCTTCCTGGACGCTGGTGGACAGCTACCCTTTTCACCATCCGGAGCGGGTGTTTTTTAATCCGAATGACTCCAAGGAAATGTGGGTCGCCAGCTTCGGCAACGGGATGAGGGTTGGCAATACCGGCGGGCCAAATGCCGTGAAGGATGAAAAACTGCCCGCCCTGCAACTCCGCCTATTGGGCAACCCTGCCGGGGAGCATCTGGATTTGGAGGTTACCGCAGAACGGCCGGGTAAAGCATCTCTGGTTTTGTTCGACGGGCAAGGCAGGGTGGTGAGGGATTTCGGCAAAAAACATTTGGCCGGGGGGACGGAGCGCCTGAGCCTGCCGGTGGGCGGCCTGGCGGCCGGGGTTTATTTTTTGAAAATGGAAATGGAGGAGGGGGGAAGCGCGGTGAAAGTGGTGGTGGGTAAAGGGTAGGTACAACCCCGTGGGGCAATTTTCCAATAAAAGGAAAAGGCTAATGGGTCAAATGGGTTGAGAAATATTGCCAAGTGACCGGGTGACTTTGAGTCACAAGCTATCTTGATGCTTCAAATTGGGTTACCCGCTTCAGCGAGGGCTGGCTGCCCACGTCAGGCATGCGGCGCTTGCGGGCAGGTGGGCGCAGCAGCCATTCGATGCGGACTATTTGGAAACGCCGGTCCTGCCTGAAAATGCAACCCTTTTCCGCCAGGAGCCATTCAAGCCGCACGAAGGATGGTCAGCCTCCCTCCAAACCCTCCGTGAAACCCTCCTCGCCTACCAGCACGAAACCAACGCCAACCAAAAGTTAGACAACTTAGAAATCTTCGCCGGAGCCTTGCGCAGCTTCAAGCAGCAAAACTTAGCCGCTTCGCCCGTCTGGAACCACTACTACTTTGCCGCCCTCGAAAAATGGGAAAAAGAAACGGAGGAGCGGCTGGCAATCCTGCGAGCCGACGTCACGCCCATCGTGCGCAACCCCTACCACTCTGGCGACGCCCTGCACCCGGACAAGAACCGCCGGGTGTTCCTGGGTCGGGAAGACCTGCGTGACCAGCTCATCCACGCCATCCGCTCCGCCGGGCAGATGCCGATGTTCCTGTTTCAGGGGCAGCGGCGGGTGGGCAAAACGAGCCTGCTCAACTTCCTGCCGGAAATCCTCGGCGAAGGTTTCCGGGTCGGACGCTTCGACCTGCAAGGGGCGGACGACTTCCCCGACGTGCCCGGCTGGCTCGCCGCCATCCGCCGCAAGACAGCCGCCGCCTTCCACCTTGAATCCCAGCAGGAAGTTGCCAATGTGGTTCCCCCTTCAGAGGGGCAAGGGACAGGGGCTTGGCTTTCCGCCTGGCAGGACTTGGAAAACTGGCTCTTGAAGCTGCCCGCAGGCAAGCGCCTCGTACTCGCCTTCGACGAGTACGAGAGCCTCCACCTTTCCGCCTTCCGCTTCGACCCGATTCAGGCGGAGCGGCTGCTGGGAGCCATGCGCAGCTTTTCGCAGCGGCATAACCAGGTGGTGTTCCTGTTCGCCGGGGCGAGCTATTTCTTTGAATTGACCGAGCCGGACTGGGGAAAGTTTTTCGTGCAGTCCGTCACCCTTCCGGTGGACTACCTCTCCGAAGCAGACACGCTGAGGCTCGTCACCAGCCCGGCGCCCGGCTTCCCGATTGTTTACGGGGAGGGAGTGCCCGCAAAAATCTACGCCCTGACGCAGGGGCACCCGGCACTCTCGCAGCTCATCTGCCGGGAATTGGTGGAGCTTGCCAACGAAACAAAGCGGAAGGAACTGAACGGCGAGGATTTGGCGCTGGTGCTCCGCAAGAAAGTGATGCTCGAAGACACCCACCCGCTCAACCGCTTCTGGAACGAGTTCTGCGCCGAGCCTGCCATGAAGGAGGCGGTGCGGGCAATCGTGCGCCGCCAGCCCGTGTCCGACCAGGAGTGCCTGAAAAGGCTGCTCCGCCACCGCTTCGTGGTGCAGGGCGAGGGCGGCTACCGGCTTCGGGCGCCGATTTTCGAGGAATGGGTGGAGAAGTTCGATTTGGCGTTTCAGGCATAACCCGTTTTCGCAAACCTGCGAGTTGCAGCTGTCAAGGCGGGCCTACCCCCTTTGGCTTTGGTCAAATAGTTGGGAAACAGATGTTCAATCATCCCGAAATCAAATGTTGGTAGCATGTCTCAAAATCGGTTTGGTAAGGCTGGTTGTGTTTTTAATGATTTCTTGAATGCCCATTCAAAGGCAATTTCCCCTTCTTCGGGCAAAGGTTCGCTCCCCTTAAAAACCTCATTCGCCAAAAACACGAGGCTCAAGTCGTGCGGCAGTGGCTTTTCCGCTTCCGCATTTGCTTCCATTCCTGATTCCCCGCTGGCGGGAACGGCCGGGGCATCTGTTTTCCGGGTAGTTTTGGCCGGTGATTTTGCGCCGTTCGATTTACCAGCCACCCGCCGGTAGGCTTTCGCAATGCCTTCCACCGCTTCGTGACAAGCCTTCAAGAAAGCTTCGTCCTCGATGCCATTGACCAACTCGTTGATGTGCAGCCTGATTTGTTGTGCTTCCATGTTCTTCTTTTTTTGAAACAACGCCGTGAGCAAAGGTAGGGTTTGTACTTTAGCCTTCCAAAATCCATCCTTTTAAAACCTGACTCCTCCTCCCGCCGCCTCGCCGCCATCCTCTTTGCCGGCATCGCCGGGTACACTGCCCTGATGCAGCACGACGAACAGGCCGCCCGCAAAAGCCCGGCCGTTTAAAGGTGGCGTTGGAAGCGGACGGGCAGGTGCGGTTGATGACGGGGCCGAAGGATTAGAGGTGAAAGCCCTCGCCTACCGGTAGGATTTTCAAACCCCAAAACCTATTTTTGCAAATAAAACTCAAAAAAATTCCCACGACAATTTC
>SCUG01000067.1 GCA_004297645.1 Saprospiraceae bacterium
GCAATTTTCACGGTGTTTTCTCAAATATCGAAAGCATCAACTCCTTGTTTTTTGCAAACCGCTTCCAAATAGGCCCGGATAATTCCCGGTTCGATTGCAACCCGGCCTATGATTTTAACGACCCCCAGCCCAACCCACCCTTCGGCTGCACCAGCGGGCATGGCGCCAACCTGGAGTACTTGGGCAGCGGCACTGCCTGCTATTTTGACCATTACGAAATGCAATCCCCTGCTGGATGGGAAGACCTGATTGCAATGGCCTCCACCCTCAAAAACGACCCGGCCAATGCGGGAGCGGTGCTCGACCTCGACCGCTTCATCTGGATGGCAGCGCTCAATAGCCTGCTGGTGAACTTCGACAGCTATCTTGGCGCCAATGCCAGGAATTATTTTATTGCAAAAGCTGACAACGGGCATTTCGTTCCCGCCGTGGACGACATGAACGAATCGTTCGGGCGATTCCCGTGGGCTACCATTCCCCAGGCAGGCGATCCGCAACCACCCCTCGGTTTTTACACGGAATTCGATCCCTTCTTTGGAGGCGGCGAAGACACCAAGCCTTTACTTAAAGCCATTTTTAACAACCCCACCTGGAAGCGCATGTATGTGGCACACTTGCGTACCATGATGGCCGAAATGTTCACCAATGGTTGGATGGGTCAAAGGGCTGAAGAACTACAAAGCCTCATCGGCGATGAGCTGATGTCAGATGCCAACCATTTTTATACCCACGATGAATTTCTCGAAAACCTCAACAACACGGTCGTGGACAGCTACGATGGTCAGGATGCTTACGGCCTCCTTCCGCTCATGGATGGCAGAATTGCGTATTTGCAGGGGTTGCCCGAATTGCAGGCCACTCCCCCGGCAATCGGCGATTACCACACCTCGCCGGAAGTGCCCACGCCCGGAACTGCCATTACTTTGACTGCTACTGTGAGCAATGCCGCCACGGTTTACCTCGGCTACCGCGACAACATTAAGGAGGTCTTTGCATTGGCGCAAATGTTCGACGACGGCGCTCACGGCGATGGCGCTGCGGGTGATGGCGTGTATGGTGCAAGTGTGTCCGTAGGTGCTGGCGGCCTGGAGTATTATTTTTATGCTGAAAATGCGGATGCTGGAGTCTTTCTGCCGCAGCGGGCAGAGTTTGAGTTTCTCAGTTTGGGTGTCGCCAACAATGTCGTCATCAACGAAATCATGGCCGCCAACCAAACCACCGTAACCGACCAGAACGGGCAATACGACG
The DNA here is from genome assembly GCA_004297645.1 of Saprospiraceae bacterium. GTDB lineage: Bacteria > Bacteroidota > Bacteroidia > Chitinophagales > Saprospiraceae > UBA6168. The sequence goes on from SCUG01000067.1 coordinate 1,249, forward strand.
ATTGGGCTGAATTTTACAACAATACCACCGCTTCCCTGAACCTATCGGGGTGGCATCTCACCGATAACCCTTTATTACTCGATAAATGGACTTTTCCCAACGGCACCTTTATTGATGCTGGCAGCTATCTCATCACCTGGGTGGATGACGACGAACTCCAGGCAGGGCTTCACGCTTCGTTCAACCTCGCCGCCACAGGAGAGCAACTTTTGCTGGTGAACCCCAATCTGGAAATTGTGGACCAGGTGGTGTTCGGCAGCCAAGTGGCAGATGTCTCGTTGGGCCGCTGCCCGAATGGCACGGGCGCTTTCACTTCTATCTCTCCGACCTTTGACGCAGACAACAACGCTGCCTGTGCCGTCCCCACCAACGATGTGCGCCGTAGGGAGGCGCTGAAAATCTACCCCAACCCCACAGGTGAATTCGTGGTTTTTAAAAATGAATCGCTGGCAGAAATACGAGTGAGGCTGGTGTCGCCGTGGGGCCGCATAGTGAAGGATGCCCGCTTTCGCGACAGTCTTGAAATGGCGGTGGGCGATTTGCCCGCAGGGCTGTATTTCGTGGAAGTGGATGGGTATTATGTGGAGAAACTGATGGTTGTGCGATAGCGTTTTTGGGTCATTACATTTTGTGGAGCAATTTATGGGGGGTGGTACTTCGGCGGACAATATTCATTTTGCGAAGCAATGGTTAATGCCGTAATTTTACAAAACAGCAGAACTGCCGAATCAAATTTCAGCAATCTGACTTTTAGTATTTTTTGGTTTCAGAATACCGGCAGTACACCTTAATTTTAGCTTTGTCATTTTATTTCCCGCAACTACTTAAATTTTCAATTATGGCTAAGAAGCAATTACTCAAAGATTTTACGAAAAATGGGCTCACGAAAGAGGAAGCCTTGAAGGTTAAGGGTGGCAAGAATTACGTGCCTGGCAGCAGCGGCTCATACGGCTACATCAATTGGGACGATGTGGACATCCGCGACGAGGGATTTGCGGTGCAACCGGTTTTGGGCTTCACCAAACTCATCAGCAAGAAAGGATTTTAGGAGCGATGAAACCGCTCTTTTACCACCTCAGCGAATAGCCTTCCGCTGATTTTACTTTCCAACCAGGAGATTATATCGAATAGCTCGAATATGCCATAGGATGGCGATTGCGACAAATCCTCGATGTCTTTTTTCAGGGCTTCGAGGGTTTGTCGCATTTCTTTTTTGGTGTGCGGCTTTCCAGCGTCTTTGATAAAGCCCATCATCTTGCGCTCAAATTCTGACAGGTGATTTTCCTTGTTTAAGTACCGGTAGGTAGAGCGCAGCAGGCTGTCCAGCAAAATGGTGTTCCCCAATTCGTAATGGATAATGAGATTGAGAATACGGGAGAGGCTTTGCAAGTCTTTCCGCTCCACCGAGCCCGACAACTTAAGCCAGTCGTTCAGGGCGTTCAGCGCGTTTTCATAGTCGCCTACGCCAAAGTAGATGCAAAAATATTGGAGGTAAAAATTGCTCTTGCTGAATTGCTGCTTGTCAAATTTCTCCACCTCCTTCAGGTGCCGGGTCAGGGCAGCCATGCCCTCCTCGAATTCACCCGTGTTGATGCAGAGGCGGAATTTGTTCATGTAGTATTGCCGGTGAATCTTCACGCGGTCATCGGTGGTGATGGGTTTTACCTGAATGAGTTTGTTAAGCGTCTGCCGGACTTCATCGAATTTACCCAACCTGCCACAGCTAATGATATGATTATTCAGGGCAGAAATATACTCCGACACATCCTCATTGAGTGCCGCCTTGTTGCTCTCCATAAGTGTCAGTAAGTTTTTGCTGGAGCGGTAAAATTCCTCGAAATTGGACGTGGAAAAATAGTAGATGGAGCGAATGCGGAAGAACAGCACCCTGGCTATATGAGAGCGTGCCATGTGCTCATCTTTCATCAGCGAGTTGTCCATAAGGGCGGCGAGTTCATGTTGTTGCTTCTTTCCCCGGGAAACATCTTTTCGGATGCTAACGAGGATTTTGAAAAAGATGCTGCGGTAGTCCGATATGTTGGCCAGTTGTTCGAGGTACCGGCGCTCTTCGAGGGTCAGGCGCTCCAGTTCCCGGTCGAGGAAGGCAATGTCAGTTTGGGCGTAGGCGATGCGCTTTTTCCAATCGAGGATTTCCACCAAGCTGTTGAAATGTTCATGGTCGAGGGCCAGCTTTTTGGCTTTTTGCAGCAATTCTTTTGCATCATTGAAGTGGGAGCGTTTGAAGAGGGTGCGCACGCCGAGCAGCATTTTTTTCAGGTGGTAATCAACGGAAGTCTTTTCGTCGTAGCTCTGGAGGCTTCTCAAAACCAAGTCATACAGATAGGCTTTCAACTCTGAATACTTGCGGGTCTCCACCGGCTGGTTGCCGTACACTGTCTGCCTGAGTGCTTCGTCGTCGAACGCTGTCTGAGCATCGATGGCATCGAAAAGCTGCACGTATTTATTATTCGCAGCAACCTTGCTGTTGATGAATATCTTGAAATACCGCTTCTCGCTGCCGGAGAGCGACTTCACGATGTCGAAGAGCTTACTGGACGGAGTCTTGGGCATTGGGTGCACGATTCAGGCTTGCCGGTGAGGGATTGGGAAATATAGTTTATCTCTTCACAAAACCCGAAGATAAGTAAAAATGCTGCCCCTCGTCAATAGCGATTGCGAATTTTAAAACCTGACAAAGGTCAATTCTGACCAGCGGGTGGTTCTTTCACAGTGCTACAGCACAGACATATCAATAAACTTGGATTTTTCAGGATAATCCGTCGTGTAATGGAGGCCCCGGCTTTCCCGCCGCATGGAGGCAGAGCGGGTGATGAGATAGGCCAGGGTAATCAAGTTGCGTAGCTCACACAACTGTGGGGAGAGGCTGGTTTGATTGTAAAGGCCTTCGGTTTCTTTGTAGAGCAAAAAAAGGCGGTCAGAAGCACGTTTCAGACGGACATTGGAGCGCACGATACCCACGTAATAGCTCATTAAATCCTTCAATTCTTTGAGGCTTTGCGTGATGAGCACCAATTCATTGGGTTGGGTGGTGCCGTGTGCATTCCAGTCGGGGATGCCAGATTTTACATTTTTGATTTGGTCAATACCCGCCAGGATGTCTGAGTGGATGCGGTGGGCGAATACCATAGCTTCGAGCAGAGAATTGGAAGCTAAGCGGTTGGCTCCATGGAGGCCGGAGCAGGTGCATTCGCCAGCAGCGTAAAGGTTGCGGATGGAGGTACGCCCCATCACATCGGCCTTGATGCCCCCGCAGAGATAATGGCAAGCGGGTGTCACAGGTATCATGTCTTTCATCGGGTCTATGCCGATGCTTTTGCATTTTTCATAAATGGTGGGGAAATGGGCGATGAAGCCTTCTTTGTCGAGGTGGCGGCAGTCGAGGCACATGAATTCGGAACCGTGAATTTTCATCTCACGGTCAATGGCTCTGGCCACAATATCGCGGGGAGCCAGGCTGCCCCGCTCGTCGTATTTATGCATGAACTCCTCTCCTGCTGGCGTTTTCAAGATTCCACCAAAGCCGCGCACAGCCTCCGATACCAGAAACGAGGGGTTGTCTCCCGCTGGGTTGTAAAGTGCGGTAGGGTGAAACTGCACAAATTCAATGTTTTCAATGCGGCCTTTGGCGCGATACATCATGGCGATGCCATCGCCAGTGGCGATGACCGGGTTAGTCGTGTTGCGGTACACCTGCCCGCCACCGCCGGTGGTGAGCACGGTCACTTTGGCGAGGAGGGTTTCTATTTTCCCGTTTTTTTTATCCATTGCATAAGCACCATAGCACTCTATGTCCGGCGTCATCCTCGTCACAGTGTGCCCAAGGTGGTGCTGCGTGATGAGGTCAATGGCGAAGTAATGTTCGAACACCTCAATATTGGAAGTTTCCTGGGCCTGTGCGAGCAGGGTGCGTTGTATTTCCCAGCCTGTGAGGTCTTTGTAGTGCAGAATGCGGTTCTCGCTGTGGCCGCCTTCGCGTCCCAGGTCATAGCGTTCGCTTTTATTTTTATCAAAACGAGCGCCCCATTCGATGATTTCACGCACGCGCTGAGGGCCTTCCGTGACTACTATTTTCACGACTTCTTCGTTGCAAAGTCCGTCCCCGGCGATGAGCGTGTCCCGGATGTGTTTGTCAAATGTGTCAGTGTCAACATTCCAAACGGCAGCGACACCGCCCTGAGCATAGCGGGTATTGCTTTCATTTTCGGTGGTTTTGGTCAATACCACTACTTTTAGGTCGGGCCTTGCCTTCGCTGTTTTCAGGGCAAACGTGAGCCCGGCAATGCCGGAACCGAGTACGAGGATGTCTGTTTGAATCATTTCGTAAAAAGGAAAGGTGAAGGGCAAAAGTAAAAAGGTTGACGGGAGCCGTTCCAGTTTCAAACTTATTACTTTTACTACATGACGGAGCGTTTGAAAAAAAATAGCGATTAACCCCCGGCAAACAAGCCGGCCTGGACGGTGGCATCGGGCTGGATGCCGGGCATGAAGGCATGGGCGCGTGTTGGAGGTGATGTACGATAGCGACCGAAAGGGTGGGCTTGGCGCTTAGTCGCCCAATATAAACCGTGCCAGGCATTCCATCTTTAACATGCACGACCGGCCAGTTTCCCGGCTAATGGAAGCGGCCATCAAAAAGGAAAGCTTCCACCTTAGGCTGGCGCAATGATTTAATCCAACATCAGCAAATCCCGCAGGTAGGCATCTTCATTGCCATGGTGGCGCCAATAGGCCGTTTTCAGTGTTTTCAGAAGCCTGCCCGCCGACAAGATTTCTTTACCATTTTGCTCCGTCCAGTTGAGAATTCTATGTGGGAATTGTGGCTCGAACTCAATGGTCAGTGTCCGGTCAATGTGAAGATACTCGACGATGAGGCGGGCTACGGTCTCTGTGTTTTCGAAGCGTACCCTGGCTCGCCTTGGTTGCAGGGGCTGGTGCAGCAGCCGGTTGTAAAACCCGGACGGAATGAGGGCCACCTCGCCTTGCGGAATGCTCTGCGGGCGGATGCGGATGCGGGTCCACAACTCATCTTCGAGCATAGCTTCGCCCAGTTTGAAGTGTACATCTCCCTCCTCCTGGAAATAGGAGTAACCGCTGACCTGGTAGTCTTTACCTTTGAGGTTGAGCTGCGTAAAAGAATGACCGCACCACTCCTGCGAGGTAGTGGTAGATTTTAAAGAATGAGGATATTTTTCCACGTCCACCGGTGTGAAGACGGACTCCATCATGGAATAATCGTAAATGCCCGTATTAAATTTGCGGATGTTATTCAACTTCATCACCGGCACTTTGTCTTTGCCAGCAACATCGGGATGGTCGAGTTTGACTTGCTTGGATTTTGAGAAATCCTCGGTCACAAAGACAAGGACGGATTTCCCATCCCGGGGCTCACCGTACCGGGACTGCATAAGTTGGTAGCTATTCAACTCTGCCTCGCCTTTGTACCAATAATCGGCAAACTCATCGCCAAAATTTTGTTGAGTCACCAAAACTTTTTGACCGAAAGAGGTTCCTATCAGGTGGCACCCTACTAAAGGGGCGATTGCGAAAGCAAAAAGGAGAATAGGTGTCAGTGTGTTCTTGTGGTGCTCCATAATCGTTGTATTTAGAAACTCTTATTTTCGGACATGTACATTTGGAACTGTAATGCTTTAATACCTTTCGGGTAAGATAAAAACAACATGATACCCCCCCTCCTTTGTTTAAAGAATTCATAATTTTGTACCTTCGTTGTGTTGGTAGCCTTACATAAAACCGAGATTGAAGGTGTTTGAGGTTGAATCTTGTTGCATTTCATCATCTTTTCGAATAAACTAAACCAATCAGCTCTTTCCTTTATGAAATATGCTGAAAGTAGGCTAGGCTCGGAAGCGGGTGCTTTTCACTTGGTTACCGGTGCCTCATCTTCTTTTTCATCAAACACTATGGTTGAAGTCAAAATCTTCTCCGGAACCAGTTCGCTGTATTTATCAGAAAAAATCGCTGACTATTACGGGCAGCCTCTTGGCAACATAGAACTGAACCACTTCAGTGATGGCGAAATGCAACCTGTCATCAATGAATCAGTGCGGGGGGCTTATGTTTTTTTCATCCAGTCCACCTTCGCCCCCGCCGAAAATATCATGGAACTGCTACTAATGATAGATGCAGCCAAGAGGGCTTCGGCAGGTTATATTTCTGCGGTCATCCCATATTTTGGATATGCCCGTCAGGACCGGAAAGACAAGCCCCGCGTACCTATCTCTGCCAAACTTGTAGCCGAACTGCTACAAGCTGCTGGCGCCAACCGGGTAATGACAATGGATTTCCATGCAGATCAGATTCAGGGTTTTTTTGACATCCCGGTGGATCACCTCAAGAGCGAGGCTATTTATATGCCTTACCTTCAAGAGCAGGTCATGGATAATGTCATTTTTGCCTCGCCCGATGTAGGGGGCGTAAAGCGTGCCAGAACCTTCGCCAAATACTTTGGCAAGGGGCTCGTCATCTGTGACAAATACCGCAAAAAGGCCAATGAAATAGCTGATATGACCGTCATTGGCGATGTGACAGGTGCTGATGTCATTTTGGTGGATGACTTGGTGGATACAGCGGGCACTCTATGCCGGGCTGCTGGAATCATCATCGAAAAAGGAGCACGCAGTGTCCGGGCCATCTGCACCCATCCGGTACTATCCGGAAAGGCCATTGAAAATATTGAAAACTCTGCTTTGGAAGAGTTGATAGTTTGTGACACCATTCCGATTCAAAAGTCAAAAAGATCGAAAAAGATAAAAGTGCTCTCGACTGCCAAGCTTTTTGCGCGTGCTATCAGAAACACTCATGAGCATCGCTCTATTTCCGCACTTTTTATCGAGGGGTAGTACCCGATTGGCTAGGTATGAGCATAATAAGACCGCACTGTACCTCCGTAATGGATTTCGCTGATGTTATTCTTTAGACTGTGCAAATCAGTAGTGTCCGGTTAAGGAATTTTTATTTCGCTACAAATAATTCATTTACAATAACTTGCGAAGGTTTTTTGTTGGGAACGATTTGAAATCGTTTCTGAATCTTGTCGGCTCAAA
>SCUG01000680.1 GCA_004297645.1 Saprospiraceae bacterium
CAGCGCCGGGTCATTTCCGAAAAAGTCAAAGAAATCCACACCGCCACCCCCCACCTCCCCATCCGCCAAGTCGTCGTCAACATCCTCAGCGAACTGCCCGATTTCCTGCCGCCCGAAAACATCCTCGACGTCACCCGCCTCATCGTCGAACAGTGGCAAAAACTTGCGGAAACGGCCCTCTCCGCCTGAGCTGTTTTTAAGTACATGACACTTCGCTATCTTTCCCCGGCAAAGCAAAAAACGGACGCACATGCTGGGAGAAACTTATGACATCAAGCCGTCGCCGGACAAACTGTTCTACCTTTTTACCAGCGAAGGGCCAAAAGGGAAAATCAATAAAATCGTCCTGTTTCAAAGGATTCGGGCAAACCGCTACAACCTGGCTTTTGGAGACATAAAAAGTGGCCGGCTCGATGACGAAACAGTCAGCGACAACCTTGATTTTGTCAAGGTACTTTCCACAGTTGCGGCATGTGTTTATGATTTTGTCAAAACCAATAGGGGCATAGCCCTGGAAATTGAGCCAGTTGATGAAAGGAGGAAAATGCTTTACAATGCTGTTTTCAAGCGGCACTACCTTTTCATCCGGGAAAGGTTCAAAATATTTGGAATAGCAAAAGGCAAAACGGGGCCTTACGCTCCGGGAAAAATGTACGACAGATTTGAACTGCACCATATTATTTAGCATTTTTGCTTAAACAGCATGTTTATGAAAAATGAAGCTATCATGGAAGCCGCCACAAAAGCGACCAAAAAAAATCAAACTCAAACACCTGAATTTCCACCGGAAGTAATTGCCATCGCCGAGATGTCAAGAACCACCATTCTATTCCCTAAAAAGTATTTGCCTGCCCAACGCCGGGCCATTACCGAATTCGTCAAAGAAATCCACACCGCCACCCCCCACCTCCCCATTCGCCAGGTCGTCGTCAACATCCTCAGCGAACTGCCCGATTTCCTGCCGCCCGAAAACATCCTCGACGTCACCCGCCTCATCATCGAACAGTGGCAGAAACTCCAGGAAGTAGCCACCACTGCCTGACTCCAATTTCCTAATTTCCCAATTTCCCAATTTCCGCCTTCCTCACCATCCCTTCCCGCCAATACGCCTGCAACACCGGCACCACGAACATCGTCATCAACTGAATCGTCATGCCGCCAAATGTGGGGATTGCCATCGGCACCATGATGTCGGCGCCTTTCCCGGTGGAGGTCAGCACGGGGAGCAGGGCGATGATGGCCACGGCTGCTGTCATCATGGCGGGGCGCACCCGCTTTTTGCCGGCTTCTAAAACGGCTGCCCGCACCCCTGCCACCGTCGTAGGTTTGCGTTGCTCGAAAACCTGGTGGATGTAGGTGCCCATGATTACGCCGTCGTCGGTGGCGATGCCGAACAGGGCGATGAAGCCCACCCAGACTGCCACGCTGAGGTTGATGGTGTGCAGTTGAAACAGCTCCCGCATGCTCACTTCAGCCACGGAAAAGTTCAGGAACCAGTCCTGCCCGTAAAGCCAGAGCATGATGAAGCCCCCGGCAAACGCCACGAATACCCCCGAAAAGTGAATGGACGAGGCAACGACCGTTTTAAACTGAAAAAACAGCAGCAAGAAGATGGTGATGAGGCTGATGGGAATGACGATGGACAGCCGCTTCATCGCCCGCAACTGGTTTTCGTAGCTGCCCGAAAACTTGTAGCTTATTCCGGCAGGCACCACTAATTCGCCGTCGTCAATTTTTTGCTGGATAAAACGCTGCGCCTGCTCCACCACATCCACCTCGGCGTAGCCTTCTTTCTTGTCGAGCAGCACGTAGCCGGTGAGAAAGGTGTTTTCGCTTTTTATCATCTGCGGTCCCCGCACGTACTCGATTTTGACCAACTCGCCGAGGGGCACCTGCGCCCCCATCCCGATAGCTATCGGGATGGGCACGAGCATTTTTTTGATGCTCTCCGGGTTGTCGCGCAGCTCGCGGGGGTAGCGCACCCGCACGGGGAACCGCTCCCTGCCCTCCACCGTAGTCGTCACGTTGATGCCGCCGATGGCAGTTTCAATAAACATCTGCAAGTCTTCGACGTTCAGGCCGTAGCGGGCGGCCGCCTCCCGGTCAATGTTCAGTTGGAGGTAAGGTGTGCCCACGATGCGGTCGGCAAAGACGGCTTCGGCCTTCACGGAAGGCACTTCTTTCAGGATGGATTCCAGCTTCAAACCGAAATCCTCAATGGTCTTTAAATCCGGGCCATACACCTTGATGCCTATGGGCGCCCGCATGCCTGTTTGTAGCATGATGAGGCGGGTTTCGATGGGCTGCAACCTCGGGGCGGAGGTAACGCCGGGCAGCTTGGTCACCCGCACGATTTCGTCCCAGATGTCGTTGGGGCTTTTGATTTGTGGGCGCCAGTTGCGGAAATATTGGCCGCCGGGGTCAGGGATGAGGCCGGCGAGTTTCACGCCGCGCAGCAGCGCTTCTTCGTTCGTGAGCGTATCGCCGGAAACGAGGATGAAGCGGCCTTTTTTGTCCGTTTTGAAAGTCTCCCTCTTTCCATTTTTATTGATTAAAAACTCCGGTTTGTAGTTGATGAGGTTCTCGTACATCGAAATGGGGGCGGCGTCGAGGGCTGTTTCGGCACGGCCAGCCTTGCCCACGGCGAGTTCCACTTCGGGGATGTTGGCCAGCAGCATGTCGAGCTGTGCCACCACCCGCTGGTTTTCTTCCACGCCGGAGTGCGGCATGGAAGTGGGCATCAGCAGGAAGCTGCCTTCGTTGAGCGAAGGCATGAACTCCTTGCCCATGCCGGGGAATTTGTGCAGCATGGCGCCCCAAAACCCGGTCGTGCGGAGGTTCCAGCCCACCTTGTCGAAGCCCTTTGCGGCGAAGCCGAAAGACTTGTTCCAGCCCAACCAAATGACCAGCCCGAACAGGATGGTGAACAGCGGGATGAGCATGAATTTGCCTTTGTTTTCCAAACACCATTTTAAAACAGGTTCATAAAAATGGACGATGGACATCAGCGCCCCCAGGATGATGCCGAGCAGCAGCAGCACGAAGAGGTAGTTGACAAACAGGGAATTGTTGTGCCCCAGCGGCACCCATTCTTCTGCCAGGAAAAAAGTAGCCACCAGCACGACGACTGCGATGTTGATATAATTAGGGTAGTTTTTCCAGCGTTCGGGCCATCTGTTTTCCAGCAAATTATTCAAGCCAATGACCACCAGCCAAACGGGCAGCCAGGTTTTATAAACAACAGCGAAGAGGATGCCTGCGGCAATGAGCGCCACGTTCCATACGATGCGCACCCTTTTTTTATCAAAATTCAGCGATAAAACAAGGTGCGCAATTGCTGGCAAAACAACGATGCCAAGGAAAAAGGCAGACCCCAGCGCAAAAGTTTTGGTAAATGCCAGCGGCTTGAACAGCTTGCCCTCTGCCGATTGCATGGCAAACACAGGCAGGAAGCTGACCACCGTGGTTGCCAGCGCCGTGGTGATGGCAGACGAAACTTCTGCCGTCGCCAGGTAGATAATTTCAAGCAAAGCCTTCCCCCGCTGTGCTGTCGCACCTGCGGACTGTGGACTGCGGACTGCGGACTGATTTTCCGGCATTTCGAG
>SCUG01000681.1 GCA_004297645.1 Saprospiraceae bacterium
GGGTCAATTCGACGCCTGACAACTCCCTCACCCTGCGATTTTTGAGCACCACTTCCTGCGAATTCGTGGCCAACGCCTTCGCCTATTTTGTCATCGCCGCAAAACAAAACTGCGGCACACACACAAATACCGTTGCCAAGCCCGGCGACCCCATTTGCATCAACGGGGTGAGCCAGCCCTATTCCACCAGTATTCAGGTGGATGCAACGCCCGGCTTCGGCTGCAACGACGAGGTGACTTTCGACGTGGCTTTCACTGCCTCGGAAACCATGCCGCCCGGCTCGTGCGTCATCGCCACTTTGCCGCAGGGCATCACCTACCAGCCGGGGTCGTGCAACAGCATTTGCCAATCGAACTTCGACTGCACCCCGGCGCTGCTGGCGGGCAGCCTCGTCTGGCAATTGCCGGCAGGTATCCCCGCCGGGCAGATTATTTGTTTTAGCTTCAACACCACCGGATGGAGTGGTTTAGACTGCGAGGCAGGGCTGATACTCTTTCGCACCGCTGCCGAAGCGCAGGCTCTTTGCGTCAGCACCGGCGACACGTGCAGCATCAAGGTGAATACCGGCTCGCTCGTGCTGCCGTTTTCGCCCGCCCGCCCCGACCTGGACTTGAACAATTTCGTGGTGAGTGCCACCCAGAATGGAGCGAACGACGAGCTGACCTATTCCATAGACATCACCAATACAGGCGCCCCCACACTGCCCGATGTACTTGTTGATTTTTACATAGATACGGATGGAAATGGCTCCGGTGATGTGCTCGTTTTTCAGGCCGGATACGACGAAAGCATCGGCACCAACGAAACGATTACCTTACTTGGCCTTTTCCCCATTCCGGCGGGGAATTTATGCCACCTCGCCGCTTACATTGACCCCGAAGTGCAGTGCGCCTGTTCGGGCGACAGCGCTTTTGTAAATGTGCCTATCGCCTACCAAACGGAGCAAGAACACTTCGCCTGCTCCGGCGAAGACATCATCGTGGGTGTGCCGGAAATCCCCGGCTTCGACTATCAGTGGGTACCGGACGATTGCCTTTTGGACCCGAATGCAGCGATGACTGTTTTCAATTGTGAAATCGGTGGCGCGGCGCCGGAGGTTTACGAATTTGTTTTGACGCAGAGCAACAACGGCGGCTGCATCATCGAGAACCACCTCAACGTGACGCTGCAACCCCTGCCGGGAATTGTTTTCGCCGAAACGCCCATTTGCTTCGGAGAATCCGCCAACCTCGCCGCCTCGCCCGGTGTAAGTCACTTTTGGCAAGGCCCCGGCATCGGCAACCCCAACCTGCAAATTCAAATCGTCAGCCCCGCCGTCACGAGCACCTACACCGTGACGGTGGAGGATGAAACGGGCTGCATCGGCTCGGACACCGTGACCGTGGAAGTGAACCCGCTGCCCGTGGCCGATGCCGGCGCGGACGCTACTTTTTGCGCCGGTGAACCGGCGCAACTCAGCGCCTTCTTCAACCCCGGCTACGACTACCTTTGGTCTCCGGGACCACCTGCCCTCAGCAGTGCCACCGTCCACAACCCCGTGGTGTTGAACGCTCAAAGCGCCACCTATTCGCTCACCGTAACCGATGAAAACGGTTGCTCCGCAATGGACGGGGTCAGCGTTTCATTCAGCGACACCATTGAACTGACCATTTCACCGGACATCACCATCTGCCTCGGTTCTTCCACCGTTTTGCAGGCTGCCGGTGCTACGAACTACGAATGGTCGCCGCCCGGCGACTGCCAGGACCCGGCGTGCTCGGCCATCCTCGTCAGCCCCGCCGTCACGACGACCTACGCCGTCACCGGCACCGATACGGCGGGGTGTTCGGCACAAGCCTTTGTCACTGTCACGGTCACGGATGAAGCCATCGTCATCAATGACCCACCAGTGAATATTTGCCCTGGCGAAACAGCCATCATTTTCGGCGAAGCCGTAAACGAGCCGGGCATTTATTGCGACACCATTCTCAATACTGCGGGCTGCGACAGCATACATTGCGTGGAGGTTTTGTTAAAACCGGACATAGACACGACCTTCTCTACCGGCACCGTCTGCCAGGGAGGAAGTGTTGTATTCGAAGGTGAAATATTGAGCGAGCCGGGATTGCACTGCGTCACATTGCCGGGGCCTAATGGTTGCGACAGCACCCTCTGCCTGACCCTCGCAGTACTCGACACGCCACAGGTGGAACTCATCGTACCCGATACGGTCATCATGGGCAACGTCATCGAGTTGTCCATCAACCCCACTTCTTTCGACTCCATCCTTTGGTCCGGAGGCAACATCACCGGCCAATGCACCAACTCCCCTATCTGCACCGACAGCCTCAGCGAGACGGGCAGCTTCGACTACTCCGTCACGGTGACGGGGGGCAACGGTTGCTCCGCCACCGCCGCCCAGGCTGTCTTCGTGACCGTGCAATGCGATGTGGAAAAAGTGGACATTCCCAACGCCTTCTCGCCCAATGGCGACGGCCTGAACGACATGTTCACCATCGTTTCGCCCGGCGAGGAAATCGTCAATTCCATGAAAATCTGGAACCGATTCGGTCAGTTGATTTATGAGGGCCGCGGCCCCTGGGATGGCCGCCAGAATGGCAAGCCCGCCGAAAGCGACGTGTACATCTACCTCATCAAGGTCGGATGCCCCATCATCGTGACATCGGAGGAGAAGGTGCTGAAAGGGGATGTGACTTTGTTGAGGTGAGTCTTGAGCAGCGGTAAAAGATGTTTTTTGCTCCAACAGTGGATTGAATACCTTTGAACCTGACTCATCATAAACATTCAACTAATGTTACAAGAGTTTTTTGAACAGGAAGCACTAACAAACGAAGAAAAGCGAGTGGAGGCTTATATTGATTGGGGGAACCCAACTATTCCAAGCTCCGTGAATGAGTTTACGAAGTTGGAGGAGTTGAACCTGAATTGGACAGAAAAGGACTTGCCAGAAAAAGAACGGACTAAACACGTCCACCGGCTTCATCCGTATTTGGGCAAGTACATTCCTCAGTTGGTTGAGATTTTTTTGCGTAAGTATTTCAAACCTGGGCAAACTGTACTTGACCCGTTTTGCGGCTCTGGAACTACACTTGTGCAGGCTAATGAATTAGGAATAAACAGCCTTGGGTTTGATATTTCAGCATTTAACGTGATGCTTTGCAGAGTAAAAACAACGACGTATGATTTGGAACTTTTAAGAAGAGAAGCTTTGACCCTTCTTGGAAAAGTGAAAGAGGAGTCTGCTGGAGTTAGCCGCCCGAAGGATTTATTTTCCCATTTGAAGGAAAACAGCATTTCCTTTTCAACTGAAAATGAATATTTGAAAGAGTGGTTTGCAGAACAAACATTGAAAGAGTTATTGATTTACAGTCATTTGATAAGTGATTTGACCTACAAGGAGGTTTTCAAAATTGTTCTTTCCCGTTCTGCACGGTCTGCCAGGCTCACCACACATTTTGATCTAGATTTCCCAAAAAAACCTCAATTGGAGCCTTATCACTGCTACAAGCACGATAGAATTTGCCAGCCAACAACAGAGGCGCTGAAATTCCTGGAGAGATACACGCTTGATACCGTAAAACGAATTGAGGAATTTTCCAAAATCAGAACATCTGCAAAAGTAGAAGTCAGGCATATTGACAGCCGAATTGCTGAATTTGACGAAGTGGACGGACTCATTACTTCGCCTCCGTATGTCGGGCTTATTGACTACCATGACCAACATAAATATGCTTACCAACTGCTCGGTTTAGACGATAATTCGCAATTTGAAATAGGTCCTGCCAAAAGTGGCAAAAGCAAAAAAGCAAAAGAGGAATTTAAAACCGGATTGGTGGAGGTTTTTACAAACGCTGCATCAAGAATTAAAAAGGGCGGGAAAATGATTGTCGTAGCCGGGGACAGGGATAACCTGTACCCTGAAATTGCAGAAAGAGTGGGTTTGAATTTATTTGAAAAAATAGACAGGCATGTAAACAGACGAACAGGAAGGCGCTCTGGAGAATTTTACGAAACAGTTTTCATTTATCAAATTCAATGAAAAAGAAGCAGGAAGAAGCAATTACCCTTGCAATTCAAACTGTCATTCAAAATTTAATGGAACGGGTAATGAACCGCGTATTGAAGGGTGACCCTTTCTTACCTGAAAAACACAAAGCTGAAAAGCCTTTGTACGCCGCCTTAGTTCCCGATGAAATTTTCAAAGGCTCTCACTTTGAGCGTAGATTCGTGACCCCTTTCGGAAGAGTATGGGAAAAACTGGCCGTTGCTTTGGCACAAAATCTTCTTGGCAAAGGCGAAATTAACTACCTGGTAAAAGGCAACGTAAAGGCCGATAGGCTTCGCCGTATCGCCGAAGTTTTAAACAACCTCGAACACGGTGAAGGAAGGGACAGAATTCGACCAGATTGGAAAGCAGAAATTGATTATGTTTTACAAGGAAAGGGGGAGCCAATTCCTGCTGCTGTTATCTGCGATGTTTTTGTTGAAGACCTGAAAAAAGACAAAAGATATGCTTTTGAACTGAAAGCACCCCTTCCCAACAGCGACCAATCGAAGGTAAGCAAGGAGAAAATTTTCAAACTTCTGGCGATGGAACCACGAATGGTTGACGAGGCATTTTACGCGTTGCCTTACAACCCTTACGGAAAGCGGGAGAATTATGCCTGGTCTTTTCCGGCTCGTTGGTTTGATATGAAAAATGACCCAGTTGTTTTGATTGGAGATGAATTTTGGAATAAGTTGGGAGGACGGGGTGCTTATCAAAAATTCATCTTAGAAATCAACAAATTGGGAAGGGAATATCGCTATCGAATTTATCGGGAATATTTGGGTATTGAACCACCGGAAAGTTTTGATAAGGATATTTTGTAGCTAAATATCCCTCATCTTAAGCCTGTCGAAACGTAAAATGAAGCCTAATCCCAGCTTCCCAAATCTTTTTACACTTCATTACTATAATGGATAAAAAACTGAAACTTCTCCAACAAAAAACAGCAGCGGCGAAACTTGGTGGCGGCGAAAAGCGCATTGAGGCGGAACACCGCAAAGGCAAACTCACTGCCCGCGAGCGCCTGCACTTCCTGCTCGACGAAGGCTCTTTCGAAGAAATCGGCATGTTGGTCACCCACCGCTGCGATGATTTCGGGATGCAAAAACAAATCGTGCCCGGCGACGGCGTCGTCACCGGCTATGGTGCCATCAATGGGCGGTTAGTCTATGTTTTTGCACAGGACTTCACCGTCTTCGGCGGCTCGCTGTCAGAGACGCATGCTGAGAAGATTTGCAATATCATGGACCTGGCGATGAAAAACGGCGCACCCGTCATCGGCCTGAACGATTCGGGCGGGGCGCGGATTCAGGAGGGCGTCAGCTCGCTGGGCGGCTATGCGGATATTTTTTTTAGAAACGTCAGAGCCAGTGGCGTCATTCCACAAATTTCGGCCATCATGGGGCCGTGTGCAGGCGGGGCAGTTTACTCACCGGCCATGACCGATTTCACCCTCATGGTCGAACACACGAGCTACATGTTCGTCACCGGCCCCAACGTGGTGAAAACCGTGACCAACGAGGAAGTTACCGCCGAAGAACTGGGTGGAGCGCATACCCACGCCACCAAATCAGGCGTCACGCACCTCACCGCCGCCAATGACGTGGACGGCATTGAAAAGATAAAAAGGCTGCTCTCTTACATCCCGCAGAATTGCGAGGAAAAGACACCCCGCCTACCGTTCGAATTAGGCGGCGAATTGCGGGAGCAACTCACCGGCATCATCCCCGAAAATGCCAACCAGCCTTACGACATGCGGGAGGTCATCGGCGGCGTCGTGGACGAGGGCAGTTTTTTCGAAATCCATGCAGAATGGGCGGAAAATATCGTCGTCGGATTCGCCCGGCTGGCGGGCAGCAGCATCGGCATCGTGGGCAACCAGCCCATCAGCCTCGCCGGTTGCCTCGATGTGAACTCCTCCCGCAAAGGCGCCCGCTTCGTGCGCTTCTGCGACTGCTTCAACATCCCGTTGCTGGTGCTGGTGGATGTGCCCGGCTTCCTACCCGGCACCGACCAGGAATGGAACGGCATCATCGCCAATGGCTCCAAGCTGCTCTACGCTTTCAGCGAGGCGACAGTACCCCGCATCTCTGTCATCACTCGCAAAGCCTACGGCGGCGCTTATGACGTGATGAACTCCAAGCACATCGGCGCCGACATGAATTTCGCCTGGCCCTCCGCCGAAATCGCCGTGATGGGCGCCAAGGGCGCTTCGGAGATTATTTTCAAAAAGGAAATAGAAGCCGCCGAAGACCCCGCCGCCCTACTCGCCAAAAAGGAGCGGGAATACAAAGAGACTTTCGCCAACCCCTACCGTGCAGCACAGCGCGGCTTCATTGATGAGGTGATTGACCCGAAGGATACCCGCCGGAAGCTCATCAAAGCCTTTGCGATGCTGGAAAATAAGGTGGAGAAGTTGCCGAAAAAGAAGCACGGGAATGTGCCGCTGTAGGATGCGAATGGCAAAGAGTTTCGGTTTTTTGTTTCTGCTATTTTACCGGCTGTTAATAAAAGAAAAGAGAACCACAGCCAATTGAGCTGGCCTGAATTTGCTGGGCATAAATTGAGTTGAATTCAACTCCGAATCAAAAGCGATATTGGTGCTGCCTCGCCAGGTTAGGAACGATGAGCGAATTTTGCAAAGCCAGAACCAAAGCGGGGAAGCGGGAAGTTATTCGTTTCAAAATGAGAAAGCCTTGGTGGCCGCGCACGAGTTAGAGGCTTAAAGACGAGCGCCAGCCAGGCTATTTGAAAAGGGGAATTACGCAGTGATAAAGGCTTATTCCACCAACTTTCCTTCTTTTACTTTTTTCTTCAAAAGCTCCGACGTGCCCCCATTTTCGAGGGCTTCTTGCCAGTATTCAAGGGCTTGTGCAGTGTTGCCGGTTTGAAAGAGCACATCGCCGTAATGTTCAAGTACCACGGGATTGCTTTGGCCGCCGTGTTGAAGAGCCTTTTCGAGCCAGTCTTTTGCCGTTTTGTAATCCTTCATTTTGTATAAAACAAAGGCAAGGGCATCTTCGGCACCGGCCGTGCCGGGGGCGGCTTTCACGAGGCGGGTGGCGAGGTCTTTGGCTTTGTCTAAATGCTCGTTTCTGGCGGCGAGAAAGTGGCTATAATTCATTAAAACCAATGGGTCGTTGGCGTTGATTTTCAGAGCCTCTTCAAAGGCCTCGTCCGACCGGGAGTATTTCTCAAGGTAAAACCAGGCCTTGCCGGTTTCATTTAAAATGGCGTATCGCTGTTGGGGATTTTTCGAAGACATCATCAGCGCCTGCTGAAAGGAGGCTAAGGCATCGTCGTATTTCCCCATTGCGTTGTAGCCCAAGCCATTGAAATAGTAAGCGGAGGCCTGGTTGGGGAAAATTTCGAGGGCTTTTTCGGAGAAGGCGATGAGTTGGGCATAGTCGTTTTGCCCGGCAAAAATGTTCAGCGCCTGCTCCCACACCGGCCACACGTTGCCGTCGAGTTCGAGGCACTTTTTATATTTCTCCAATGCCTTGGCAGGTTCCCCGGAATAGTACAGCACATCGCCGAGCACGGACCACGTTTTGGCGTCGCCGGGGTGTACTTGTTCGAGGATGGAAGTGAGGCCGAGCAGTGTGGTGCCGAGGCTCTTTTCATCATGTTCGGCGAGCATAGTAACGTATGGCAGGATTTCCTTGATTTTCACGTCAATCTCCACATTCGGATTTTCAAAAATGGGTTTTAGGGAATTGAGGAACTGGATGTCTCCGCCGCCTTTGGTCTCTTCGGCGAGGGCGATTTTCGCCCGGGCGTCGCCGGGGTCGAGGCGCAGGATTTCATTGTACACTTCTTTGGCCTTGTCTTTTTCTTCTATCTGCTGGTAAAAAGTTGCGAGCAGGTGCCGGTAGGCGGTTTTTTGCGGGAAGGCTTCGATGAGAGTCTCCAGCTCTTTGCCTGCTTTTTTATAGTCGCCTATGCCGAGGTAGAGTGTGTGTTTGCGACGGGTGGTTTCCTCGTTGATGCCGATTTTCTTTTCGAGATTGTCATAGACTTTTATGGCCTGTTGAGGCTCTCCCGCCCGCACAAGATAATAGGCCCATTGGAAATAATTCTCCTCATTGAACGGGGTGGATTTCACCATTTGCTCGTATAGTGCGGCGGCTTCTTTGTCCTTGTTGTTTTTTTGGTAAAGTTCGGCGAGGTAGATTTTGTACCAATCGTTGGCCGGGTTCCACTCGACGGCATTCTTTGCGGAAGCCAGGGCCTTATCTGTTTCTTTCAGGGCCTCGTAAACGCGGGCCAGCTCGTAGGCAGCGGCGTCGTTCCGGGGGTCTTTTTCCAGCACTTCCTGAAATTTAGCCACAGCCTTGTCCCAGTTGCCGAGCAGCTTTTCCCGGTTGCCATCAATGAAGGTGGCTTCCAGATTAACCGCAGCTTCGGTGGTGCTGCCTGCCTGGGCTATTGCTTCAAAACCCGAAAAGAGTAGGAGTATGAGGGGGGAATATTTCAACATGCTTCATTCAATGATGAATGACGAGCGAGGAAGGAGGAAGTTTTTGAGCATCCCTCATTCATCTTTTATCATTCCTTAAAAGTTGTGTAATCGCCGATGCTGATGTCTGGCACCCGGCCTTCGTAATTCACATGACTGCCTACCATCGAATCGGAGAACATGGCATTTCTGACGCAGGTATCGTTTTGAATAACGCTGTTTTTGATGATAGAGTTTTCGATGACCGACTTGTGCCCCACCGAGGTGTAAGGGCCGATGACGGAATTGACAATCCGGGCATCTTCACCTATGAAACAAGGTTCGATGACGATGGCATTTTCGATATGCGCCGACCCAGCATGCAGCACTTCCTTTGAGCGCTTTATTTCCAGCATGCGGCGGTTGGTTTCGATGATGTTTTCCTTGTTCCCACAATCGAGCCACTCTTCGATGCCAGCGGCCCGGAAGCGGCTTCCGGCGTTTTTCATATTTTCGAGGACGGAAGTTATCTGAAACTCACCTTTGTCTTTGATGTTGCCGGCGATGATACGTCTGATTTCATCGCGGAGCAACTCTCCCTCCCGAACGTAATACAAGCCCACAATGGCGAGGTCGGAGACAAAGACCGGCGATTTTTCCACGAAATCGGTGATGATGTTTTCGCGGGAGGTTTTCACCACTCCAAAGGAGGAGGGGTCTTCCACTTTTTTTACCCAAATGACGCCGTCCTCGTTCAGGTCGAATTGGAAGTCAGCCTTAAACAAGGTGTCGGAAAAGGCGATGAACACATTGCCGGTGAGGCTTTCGCTGGCGCAACCGATGGCATGGGCCACGCCGAGGGGTTGTGTCTGGTAATAGATTTTGCCTTCCGCCCCAAATCGCCCGGCTATATCTACCAGTTCATTTTCCACCTCTTTACCGAAGTCGCCGATGACGAAGGCTATTTCATCCACCTGCCCCTGATAGCCTGCGGTGAGGTCTTCCACGATGCGCTGCACCATGGGCTTTCCAGCAATGGGAATGAGCGGTTTCGGTACGGTCAGTGTATGCGGCCGGAGCCGGGTGCCGCGCCCTGCCATTGGGATGATGATTTTCATTTATCTTGTGGTTCGAATCCGCTAACCGGCGGATGGTTTTCTGTGATTTATAAGAGCAAGTCAAATTTCATACCTCTCACCTCGTACCACTCAAACCCCAGTACTGCCGAATCCTCCCGCCCCTCGTTCAGTTTCCGGCAATTCCTCCACTTCCTGCCAATGGATTTGCACGTACCGGGCGATGACCATTTGAGCGACGCGCTCGCCGGGTTCTATGGTCTGTGTTTCTTTGGAGAGGTTGACCATGATGACTTTTATTTCGCCGCGATAGTCGCTGTCGATGGTGCCTGGCGTGTTCACAAGTGTCAAGCCCTTTTTTAAAGCCAGCCCGCTGCGCGGGCGTATTTGGGCTTCGTGCCCTGCGGGCAATTCGATGAAAAGCCCGGTGGGGATAAGGGTGCGTTCGAGCGAGCTGAGGGCGAGGGGCGCATCAAGGTTGGCCCGAAGGTCCATACCGGCACTGCCGTTGGTCTCATACTGCGGCGTAGGGTGCGGAGATTTATTGATGATTTTTACGTGCATGAAAAACGGAATTGACATTTGCCGGCCACGGCAAAAAAGAAAGCGGCACCCAATGCTCATTAGACACAGGGTCCAGGCGGCGGGCGCAAAGGTAGAGTTGCGAACTTAAAATCGGGAACCCGGAAGATGACTATTCCGGCTGGCGCCAAAAAAAGCAGGGAAACTACTAACCGGCCACTCACTCAACCTCCGTTATTTTCAGCATGTTGGTGCGTTTGCGGGCGTGCAGTGGCATGGATGCGATGTTGACGACGAAGTCGCCCGATTCAAGGCGGCCCTCTTTTTTCAAAATTTCCACCACATCATTGACGGTGTCATCGGTAGTGGTAAAGCGGTCGTAATAGTGGCCTTCCACACCCCAGACGAGGTTTAAGGTAGCCAGCATATACATCCGGTCGGAGAAGATGTAAATCTTGCGTTTGGGCCGCTGGCTCGAAACTTTGAAAGCTGTATAGCCCGACACCGTCATGCCGATGATGGCTTTAGCTTTGATTTCTTTGGCCACCTCTACGGCGCTAAAGCAAATGACATCGCTGTGGTAAGTGGAATCTTTTATGTTGGGCTTGGGTATTCGCACCCTGTAAGTGTCATCGTTTTCCACTATCTCGATAATTTTATTCATCGTTTCCACCACTTTGATTGGGTAATTCCCTGTGGCGGTTTCTCCGCTCAGCATGACGGCATCGGCGCCGTCCAGCACGGC
>SCUG01000772.1 GCA_004297645.1 Saprospiraceae bacterium
TAGCGCAGTTCCGCCACCCAGGTGCGCTGGGTGTAGGGATGGAAATTCCAGTAGGTGCGGTCGTTGAGGTTGTCCACGCCCAGCGCGAGACCCCAGTGTTCGGTCGGGCGCCAGCGCGCGCGCAGATCCATGACGAAGAACGGGCTGGTGCCGGTATAGGCGTCGCCGTTGGGATCGCTGTTGTCCAGCGTGTTGAACTGCCTGCCGCTGTAGCGCGCGCCGGCGGTGAACTGCCACTGCGCGTTCGGCGCGTAGCTCGCCAGCAGGTTGGCGCGCCAGCGCGGCACGCGCGGCTGCCACTTGCCTTCGCTGGCCGGGAAGTTCGGGTTCTCGCGGATGATCGAATCGGCGAAGGTCACGCTGCCGGTCAGTTCGAGTCCGTCGATGCCAACGTCGCGCCACTCGCCGGCCAGTTCCACGCCGGTGGTGCGGATCGCGTCGACGTTCTGGATGTTGGTGATGTTCGGCGTCACCAGCACGTTGGTCTGCGAATACAGTGCATCGCGGGTACGCTCGTGGAACACGGTCGCGCGCAGCCTGCCCTGCATTCCACTGGATGATCCGAGTGCGTGGACCAGCGACAGTTCCGAGGTCGTCGAACGCTCGGCCTTGAGGTTCGGATCGTTGTTCACCACGCTGCCGGCGACCAGCGAACCCTGGTAGAGCTCGCTCACCGTCGGGAAGCGCACCGCGCGTCCGACCGAGGCCTGCAGCGAGGTGTCCGGCGTGAACGCGAAGGCCAGCGCGGCCTTCGGCGAAAGCGCCGTTTCGCGGCGCTCGGCGAAGCGCGAGACCGTGGTGGCGTTGGCCAGCAGGCCGTCGTGTGCGCGCCAGCGGTCGAAGCGCAGGCCGAAGGTGCCGGTCCAGCGCTCCGACCAGCGCCAGGTGTCCTGCGCGAACGCACCGGTCAGCACGGCCTTGCCGCCGAAGGCCGAGAAGCGCGCACCCGGCGCGCCGCGCAGCCAGTCGCTGGTGTCGCGGACCTCGGTGTCCAAGGTGAAGCGGTCGTCCTGCACGCCGAACTCGACCACGTGCGCGTCGTTCGGCCGCCACACGAGGTGCGCGTTCGCGCTGCGCCAGCCGGTGCCGTCGCTGTCGGCAATGCGCCCGGCGCCGCCGGTGTCGGCGACCGGTCGCGCCACCGTCGGCGAACGCACGCGGTCGCGCACGTAATCGTAGCGGCTCACCGCCAGGGTGAAGTCCAGTGTCTTGCCGCTGCTGCGCTTGAGCGCCAGGCCGTGCATGCGATGCTCCAGATCGGCCTTCTGCAGGCTGATCGCGGTCGCCGGCAGCGCATAGCGGCGGCCGTCGATCAGCACGTTGCCGCTGTAGACCGGGTTGCCTGCCGCGTCGCGCAGCCAGGTTTCGGAATCGCGGAACACGTCGTTGCGCCACGTGCCGAAGGTGTAGCTCAGGCGCAGGTCGTCGCTGAAGTCGTAGGCGAGCTTGAGCTTGGCGTGTTCCTGTTCGGTCTCGACGATGCTGGTCGCGCCGAGCAGATACCACGGCTGGTTGCGCGGATTGCGCGCGGACACCGCGCCGGTGACCGGTGTGCCGCTGCCTGGTGTACCGCTGCTCGGCGTGCCGCTCGATT
>SCUG01000682.1 GCA_004297645.1 Saprospiraceae bacterium
CCGGTGAAGTTTACCGAGAGGTTGATAGAAGAAGGACTATTTGAACATAAAAACCCTGAACCTGAAAGTATGGCGGTGGGTATTTGCGTAACGGTAATGTTGCTCGTAGCAACGTCTGTGGAGCCGCATTGGTCAGTGACCGTGACCGAGTAGGTCGTGTTGGTGGCAGGGGCAGCAATGAGAAATGGTGTATTAGCGCCTGTGTTCCACTGGTAGCTGACGGGCAGCACACCGCCTGATATGGTAGGTTCCAACACGACCGGAATGCCGGCGCATAGGTCTTCATTGGGCAATAAAACATCCAGCGGAGGGGTGTCCTGTATTTCAAATGTCATTTCCAAACTACTGCACTGGCATGAGTTGTCCAAACCAATGAGGATGGTCTCAGTGCCTTCGATGAGGAAGTCGGAATACACATCTATGGGCACGATAACCTGAGTTTGACCGGCGGGTATCACTACTGAACCTGGCAGTGGAGCATAGTCGAGGCCAGGAGTAGCCGTGCTGCCCGGCAGCACATTGTAATTCACTACAAAGGGCAGGCTCAAATTGCCACCTACCCGCGTAAAAACAATGAACCCGTCATCGCAATTTTCATAGACAAAATTAGAACCCGTAGAAGGTACGATGATCTCTCCCGAAGCTGTGCCTCCTGCGTTAAAACTATTGGCTTTCAGAAAGACGGCGGAATCGTAAATGCCGTCGCCCACGTCGGAAACCAGGAGACGAATGTGATAGGTCTCGCAGGGAATCACGTTGGCCACGGCCGACAATACAGTGGTATATCCATCGAACTGAATGTCGGTCATATTGGTTTGGCCGTTGCAGTTGGCCTGGTTTGGCACGAAGTACCCCGTATTGGAAATGTGGTTGACAGTATTGATGGCAACATACGTACCTCCCGGCAAAATGGCGATGTTGGCGCCATTGTTGGAAAACGGGCCGCTGATGCCAGGACCGCTGATAAAGAATCCGAAGACGTCGTTAAATTGGGAGCCTACCCACTCGCAGTATTCTTCCGAGGCAAAGGCGTATTCAAAGTTTATCATGTTCAGCGTAGGCTGAAAATCAAACTCAATACCGACAATATCGAACAGCGCCCCGCCAGTGAGGATGGTCAGGTCAGGGTCGGAGCCTCCGCCCGTCATCGCGTTGCCGGCACTATTGGAGTTATTAGGGCCGGGCGCATTATAGATACTGCCAGACTCCAAAATAACGCCCTGCTCTAAGCCAATGGATGAGGAGCCGCTGGCAAAGGTGCCTTTGCCGTCACTGCTCCCGATTTCTGTAACATTGGTGATGTCAAAACAGTCGCCACCGATGAAAACGTCTTTTATTAAGGACTCTCCAGATATGCCACCGGCCACGGCGAGGCCGGCCATTTTTTCATGGAAACCTCCTTTCTTTTCACAACTCCGGCAACCCATGGAAAAGTACGCGCCTTCGCTGCACGCTGCGTTTTCCTGGTCTCGGCACATGATGAACTCCATGCATTCGCTGAAGGCGGTAAACTCGAAGGTGGTGCCGGAAAGTGCCCCATCTGCCGTCGTTACGGAAACGGGGCAGCCTTGAAACGGCACAGCCCACACGGCATAGGTTTCCCCTACCGTGAGGTTGCACACCTGAATGACCTTCTGACTTTGTTGGTTGAAAAATACCTGCTCACGAACGCGGCCATTTTCCAATGAAATTTTGACGGGATACCCTTTGCCAGGAATGGTTTGGGCAATGGAAAAAGTAGAACAGGTAACAACAGCAATGAACAAGAGTAATTGTGCTTTCATCTCGTGGATTTTAAAATTGCAGGCCTTACAGCAAGACCCTTAATAATCATGGCAATTACAGCGCATCTAATATTGTTGGCTTAAGTAAATGTTTGTTCGAGTTTGGAGTGAGGTGAAATTCCTTTCGATTCCCCTTCGGTTTGATGACTATTTTTTATCGGTGAGACTCTTCGGGGTTGAGCGTACTATGTTTCAAGGATTATAAAACGGTGCCGGGATAGCGTTTGTTCGAAAGACCAAAAAGTCAGCCTGACACAAAATTTGGTGGTAGCTGATGGATTTAATGCCAAATTTAGCACTGGATTCGGTAATCACAAAACATATACCCCCTCAATCAGAATTATTACGCAATAATCAGCCAGTTTTGGCTGCCGGAGCGATACTTTCTGTCTTCTGCACATCAAATAAGATGGCGCAGGGTCAAAGTTTTTTTCA
>SCUG01000683.1 GCA_004297645.1 Saprospiraceae bacterium
TAAGGAACGTGCGCAAAATAACTTGGTAAGTTTTGCAGAAGCCAATTCACCGGGTGACTCGAAGTCACCCGGTGAATTGGCCAGGTTGTTTTGCGCACGTTCCTAAGCTGGCAAAGCCAGAACCCCAAAGGCTTTGTGCAAATAGGGTTTTGGGGGCTTCGCCCCAAAACCTCATGTTGGGCCAGCCACGAATTTTCACGAATCGAATAGTGGTATATCAAGGGTTCGTGAAAATTCGTGGCTGACCTCCCTAACACTGGCGAAGCCAGCACCAAATTTTTCTGCCAAAAAACGCACGAATTTCAGAGGTTAGCGTCTCCTAACATCTATTCTATTTTTACAAAGAGAGCTGCCATTCCGTTGTTCCGGGCATTTCCCATTGCTCCTTCTGGCCTGCGGTGCATGACTTTTTTCGGTCGTTGTTCACTGCTCGTTGTTCACTGAAAATGGCTTGGTTTTCGCCAAGTTGTAGCATTCCCCCCCCCTAAAAGTTTGCGAATTAAGTTGGCCCGGCGCTGCCTCAGCCGCGTTTTTATTCACCAGGTTCTGACACAATCACAGGGATTTTTTTGAGCTAAACTTACACGGAATATGAAGGCCCTGCACATACTCGTTACACTCGCTCTCGCATTTGGCCTGAATGAGGCCATGGCATGCATAGGCGGCTCGCTTACCTTAGATAATTTCCAACCCAACGGGAGCAATTTCGACATTACCGTCACACTGTGTATGGGCGGCGGGGAAGGTGGTGCGACTGACGATACCGATAATTTCTTTTTCTCTTTTTTTAAAACAGGCGGCATCACGGTGTCGTCTTATACGCCCAATGTGACCTCTTTCATCAGCGTACAGTACGATGCCTACAACCTCGGCTCTGGCACTTATCCCGCCGGCGACGGCACCATCATGTACACCGATAACTGCTTCGTTCCCTCTTGCGGCCCTTTCGAGTGCATCACCAACGGAGGTTGCGGCACCGCCCATACCACCTGCCGCCAGTTCATTTTTACTGTAAGTACCACGCCCGATTCTATGCGGGTGTTCGGCATCGAGGGCAATGGCGACCCGCAGGCCGGCTGTTACCCTAACACCAATATGCGCATCACCAGCTTCGAAGTCTTGCCGGTAGAACTGGAGTCTTTCAGAGCCAGCGCCGGTGAAGGGGGCGTGTGGCTCCAATGGCGCACGGCGCAAGAGATGAACAGCGAGGATTTTATGGTGATGAGGAGCAACGATGGGCGCACATTTTACGGCATCGCAACCCTGCCGGCCTGCGGCAATTGCAGTACCGGCCGGGATTATTCCTTCTGCGATAATACCGCCCTGCCGGGCGTCAGTTATTACCGCCTGCTGATGCGCGACTTCGATGGCTCACAGACGTTGTCGCCCATCGTCAGCGTGGAATTGCCTTACGCTGTTCCCGTCCGCATTTTCCCTAACCCCATGAGCGAGGGGCAGGACTTCCTTCAAATAGCGTTGGAGGGTGAGCTGAAAACGGAGGTGATTTCTCTGTCGGTTTTCAGCATATTGGGGGAGGCTGTGCTCAGGAAAGAAGTTGAAGTGCAAGGGCTGGGAAATGTCACTGTCAGTTTTGGGCCCCCCCTTCCGCAGGGGGTGTATTTCGTGAGCGGGCAGGCGGCGGGGCAACCCTTATTTCACGAGCGGCTGGTGGTCCGGTAGCTTGGCAGCCACAGGCGCCGGCGAGTTTTTACCCGGCACAGCTCTTTTGCTCTCTGGCCGGATAAGGAGGCGCAGCGACTGGTCTAAAGTGAAATAGCTCCACGCCCAGTTGATGAAAACGAAGAGTTTATTTTTCACGCCGAGTATTTCCATCAAATGTACGAACAACCAGAGTATCCAGGCGAAAAACCCCTGGAACCTGAACCCCGGCAAATCGGCCACTGCGAGGTTGCGGCCCACGGTGGCGAGTGAGCCTTTCTCATGGTATCTAAAAGGCTTTAGGGGTTTGTGCATTTCCAGGTTTTCTAAGTTTTCACGCAGCAGGGCAGCCTGCTGAATGGCCACGGTGGCTACCTGCGGATGCCCGCGGTCATAGCTCGTGGTGGGCATCAGGGCAATATCGCCGATGGCAAAAATGCCAGGGCAGTTTTTTACCTGGTTGAATTCGTTGACGAGGATGCGGCCGCCCTGGCCCGATGCTTCCGGTGGGAGGCCATTTACTTCATTGCCTTTGACGCCGGCGGCCCAAATGAGGGTGTCCGTGGGGAGGGTGTCGCCGTTGCCAAGGCGGACTTCCTCCCCGTCGTAGTCTTCAACGAGGGTACTAACCCTGACCTCCACGCCAAGCCGTTCCAAGTATTGCCGTGCCATTTTTGAAGAAGGCTCCGAGTAACCGTTGAGCACTTTCGGAGATGCTTCCAGAAGATAAATCTTCATGCGGCTGAAGTCCAGTTCAGGGTAGTCCTTTGGCAAAATGTAGCTTCGCATTTCGGCCAATGCGCCAGCCAGTTCTACGCCCGTCGGGCCTCCCCCGGCGATGGCGATATTGAGCAGCCGGCCGGCGCTGTTCTGGTCATGTTCATTGAGTG
>SCUG01000068.1 GCA_004297645.1 Saprospiraceae bacterium
GGAAAGTTTCAATTCTGATATGCCGTTGCCGGAGCCGCCGGCTAACTAAAACACATTCCTCCCTTCCGGGAAAAACTATGCAACGACCTGCACGCACCATTTCAAAGTGGTGGATGAAGGCCAATGAAATCGGCTCATTGCGCCGCATTATGGAAGGCTGTGTCTTCGGCGAACTGGAAGGCGCTGGTATATGGCGTGAAGGGCAGAGATAAAGTTCCTAAATCTAAAAACATCAAAAGATTAGTGGTTCAGGAGGATGCCTGTGAATGCTTTGCAAGTTCTTTCTCAAAATCAACAAACGGGTACGGTTCAGGTGGAGGGCTTCGATGGTTGCACGGCCGGTGGGCGTCAAACCAATAAGATAAACAGGGTCTGTGTCCCAGGCAAAATGCTCATGCCATTTGTCCTTGCGGGGATGGAAAAGAGGGGCCATGGAGCCGGTCAATACGTCGGGGGCTTCTGTTTTGGTGTATTTGTGCCCGTTGCAACCCCTACAGGTAAAAGCGATATTGTCCAAAATGACCTGCCCGTTTTGGGCCTCTGGAAGAATCAGGTCTATTTCAAAATCAGTAGGGGAAAAATCTTAAGGGCTTTGGCAATATTCACAACGGGAAGTAGCCCTTGCAACCACCAGGGATTTCCATGCCTTTGGTATTTTATGCCTGCTCATACAGATTTCCGCTTGTTCAGCCCAAGTTGTTTCATCAATTCTTCCACTGAAATACCTTTCAATTGGGCGAGTTCGATGAGGGCTTCAAGCCATTCGACGTTGTACTGTTCAGAGATTTCGATAAGTTTCAGGAGTTCTTTATGCTCTTCGTCCGTGATGGTTTCCTGCTGCATTCTTGCATAGAGCAGGTCATACCGTTGCTGCGTTTTTGGCGCTAAGGGTTCATATATTTTCGCCAGGAGTTCCAATTCCCGCCGGGCAGGCTGGGGCACTTTACGGCGGGCAATGATATAACTGATTTTATCCACAAACTTCTCCAGTTCCGGCGTTGCCAACTTGGAAACGCCGTTGAACAGTTCATCTAGGTTTACCTTGACGTTCGGTTTGATTTCGACGGTGGTCATAACATGGTTGTTTTGGGCAAATTTAAAGGTTATCAAGCAATCAAAAAAATGGCTGCCATCCGTGCATATTACTTGCAGTGCCTGGGTGCTGAAAAGGAGTACCCGTATAAGGTTGTGCTGGAAGGGAAGCAGGCGATGGTGGCATGAGGTGCCGCACGAATGGCTCCCGCCTGAATAAAATACAGAAGCAAATGGCCAACTATCATTTCACTACCAACTGGCGTTTCGACGCGCCGCTCGAACGGGTCTGGCAGGAAATCAAAACGATGGGCCGATGGCCCGAATGGTGGCGCTATGTGGCCAAAGTGGAATTGTTACAGCCCGGCGATGCCAACGAAATCGGCGCCGTGCGCCGCATCACCTGGCGGACGGCCCTGCCTTACACCCTGACTTTCGACTCGGAACTGATTTCTGAAGAAAAACACCGGCGCATGGAGGGCCGCGCTTTTGGTGAACTGGAAGGCACCGGCATCTGGACCTTTAGTACGGAAAACGGAGCAACGCTCGTGCGCTACGACTGGATGGTGAAAACCACCAAACCCTGGATGAACTTCCTGGCGCCCGTCGCCCGCCCGTTTTTTGAATGGAACCACGACCGGGTGATGCAGGCCGGGTTCGAGGGTTTGACCGAAAGGTTAACCCGGCGTTGACGCTTTTTGGGAAAATTATCACCGCTTAAAAATTTCAAGCAATGGAAGAAACAACTAAAATCTCCCCGCTCGAAATCGTGCAACAAGTATATGCAGACTTCGGCAGCGGCAACATTCCCGGCGTGCCCGCCGCCCTTACTGACAAAGTAGAATGGACCGGCCCCGGCCAGGTCAATCTTATATCAGGGCAAACGCATCAAAATTTGCACGACCTCGGAGAGGTCAAATGTTTGTAGAAATTGCCTGTTCCCGCTTCATTTCGACCTCGGAGAGGTCGCATTTGTGCAAAACTTGCGACCTCTC
>SCUG01000684.1 GCA_004297645.1 Saprospiraceae bacterium
AAATAAGGAAAGAGCCATGGCGGATTTTCTCCAGCTCCTCGAAAAAGCCCTCATTCCCCCGAAGAAAAGAAAAAAGGTTAAGCTCTCAAAAGCGGAAAAAGAAAAGAGGTTGACCAATAAACGCCAGGTTTCTGAAAAAAAATCACTCCGGCAGAAGGTCAGTATTCAAAAGGAAGATGACCTTTGTAGCTGAATTAATACGAACTCCTCCAATAAATCTGGTCCGCCGCTTTGACAAGAGTTTGTTGTCCCCATTTTGGATTTTTACCTAATCATGAATGAATGAATAACTTTACAAATACCGCACCCGTGCCAGCCAATTCATCCTCTTCTGACAACAACCATCAATTTTCACTAAACACCATCGAAGAAGCAATAACGGACTTCCGGAAGGGCAAAGTGGTCATTGTGGTGGACGATGAAGACCGTGAAAATGAAGGAGATTTTGTCTGCGCTGCCGAATGTGTCACCCCGGACATTATCAATTTTATGGCTATGCACGGCAGGGGGCTTATTTGCGCCCCCATCGAAGAATCCCGCGCCGACCGGCTCGGACTGAATATGATGGTACCCGACAACACCTCCCTGCACGAAACCGCATTCACCGTATCCATAGACCTCATCGGGCAGGGCTGCACTACGGGCATATCAGCTTACGACCGGGCAACTGGCATCAAAGCCCTCGTGAATCCCGATACCAAACCGGAGGATTTCGCCAAACCCGGCCACATCTTCCCGCTGCGGGCCAAAACCGGCGGCGTGCTGCGGCGCACCGGGCACACCGAGGCGTCCATAGATTTGGCAAGAATGGCTGGCTTTCAGCCGGTTGGGGTTTTGGTGGAAATTTTAAACGAAGACGGCACCATGGCCCGCCTGCCTCAATTGGTGAAAATCGCCAAGAAATTCGACCTGAAAATCATCACCATCAAAGACCTGGTGGCGCACCGGCTTTTAACAGAAAGCCTGATAAAGCGCGAATTCACTGCGCCTTTCAAAAACAGGTTCGGCGAATTCGAGCTTATTGCTTACACCCAAATACCTTCCGGCGACACCCACATGGCCATCATAAAAGGGCTTTGGCGGCCGGACGAACCCGTGCTGGTGCGGGTGGACTCATCCATGGCGGGCAGCGATTTGCTGCAAATAATCATGGGCGACCAGGCACAAAGAATTGACTTCGCACTCGAAAGAATCGCTCAGGAAGGCAAGGGTGCCTTGCTCATCATGCGGCAGGGAGAAAAAGAAGCCTCT
Organism: Saprospiraceae bacterium; assembly: GCA_004297645.1. GTDB lineage: Bacteria > Bacteroidota > Bacteroidia > Chitinophagales > Saprospiraceae > UBA6168. Next base: position 1,252 of record SCUG01000684.1, read on the forward strand.
CTCCTCTCCTGCCTGAAAAACCTGAAAAATAGAAAAGAGGCAACGCCGTTCATGCCAATCGGCCGCCGCCGGGAAATGGAGCAGCGGGACTTCGGCATCGGCGCTCAAATACTGCGCGACATCGGCCTCTCGAAAATCAGACTGCTCACGTCCAGCGATACCCGCCGCATCGGGATGGTAGGCTTCGGCCTCGAAGTGGTCGAGTTTGTGAATTGGTGAGGCAGGACGTAGCGTTTATGAAAAATGGCGGCATCAACCAAGAAGGATGATGCCGCCATTTTTGCGTTCTACTCACCAATGCGGTTGTTCGTATCAATGTTACCTGGAAATCAGAAGCCAG
>SCUG01000685.1 GCA_004297645.1 Saprospiraceae bacterium
CAACAATTATAACTGAGGCCTGCTCTTAGGCTTTGGCATCATTCACTCTGTTAAAATTTTCTTTAAAAAAATGGCAACCTGTCGTGTCTCATTTGCTATTCCTCTTCCTCGTTTGGGGATTTGTCTCCACCCTGAGGTGCATCATTAGTGGATACCTGCCCTTCTTCCTCCACTTCTTCTTCTTGCGGCGTTACCACGGTGACGTCGGCTATTGCATCGTTTTCATCTACACGTATCACACGAACACCTTGGGTAGCACGGCCCATAACTCTAATGTCTCCCACAGGCATTCTGATAACGATGCCAGACTTGGTCGTAATCATGAGGTTGTCGTCCTCAGCCACTGCTTTTATGGCTAGCAAATCGCCTGTTTTTTCTGTAATCTCCAAGGTTTTCACTCCCTTTCCTCCGCGGTTGGTGAGCCGGTAACTCCCGACAGTAGAGCGTTTTCCTGTGCCTTTTTCCGAAACTGCCAATATGGTCATTGACTCGTCGCCATGCGCCACACAGGCCATTCCCACCACACAGTCACCGTCATTTGAAAGTCTGATGCCACGGACACCGGCGGTGGCCCGTCCCATGGTTCTCACCTTTGATTCGTTGAAGTGAATCGCATAACCAGCTTTCGAGGCGATGAATATTTCATTGTTGCCTGTGGTCAATCTGGCTTCCAGTAATTGGTCGCCATCATTGATTTTAATGGCGATGATACCTCCAACACGTGGGCGTGCGTAAGCTGCGACGGAAGTCTTCTTCACCATGCCGAGTTTGGTACAGCACATGATATAATGGTTATCCAGAAACTCTTGGTCGGCGAGGTCTTGCACGATGATGAAGGCTTTGACATTATCGTCCTGAGGAATGGAGACCACGTTGCGTATGAACCGGCCGCCTGATGTACGGGTTCCCTCCGGGATTTCATAAATCCGCAACCAGTGACACTTGCCCTGTTCGGTCAGCAACATCAGATAATTGTGGTTGCTTGCAATGAAGATACGCTCGATAAAATCCTCCGTTTTGGTCTTGCTTCCTCTGGAACCACGTCCGCCACGCCCTTGCAATCTATAATCAACGACTGGGGTACGCTTTATGTAACCCGCATGAGATATGGTAATGACGACCTGGTCGTCGGCGATAAAATCTTCCATATTACTATCGCCGCCCTCGAAGCTGATTTCCGTGCGGCGCTCATCGCCGTACATTTCTTTCAACTCCAACAGCTCCTCTTTGGCAATGCTGCGTTGCAAAGCCACACTGGCAAGGACAGATTTTAGCCAGGTAATTTTTTCCATCAATTCATCGTACTCGTTTTTTACTTTCTCCCGCTCCAGTCCTGTAAGTTTTTGGAGCCTCATGTCGAGAATAGCACGCGCCTGAATCTCAGAGAGGCTGAACTTACTCATCAGACCATTCCGCGCATCTTCCACGGTGGAGGAGGCCCGGATGAGAGCAATGACCTCATCAAGATGGTCAAGGGCAATGAGTAATCCTTCGAGAATATGGGCCCTTTCTTCGGCCTTGCGCAAATCATATTGGGTTCTCCTAACGATTACCTCAATCCTGAATTCTATAAATTCTTCAATGAGTTGCTTCAGGTTCAGCAACATGGGCCGGCCATGTACCAGTGCCACATTGTTCACGCCATAGGCGGTTTGTAACGGTGTCAGTTTGTAGAGAAAATTGAGGATGATGCTGGCCATAGCATCCCTTTTTACTTCTACCACAATGCGAAGTCCTCCTCTGTCGCTTTCGTCCCGTACATCGGAAATACCCTCTATTTTCTTTTCGTTTGCCAGCTCGGCAATTTTCACGATGAGTTGGGCCTTGTTGACCTGATAGGGTATCTCTGAGATAATGATGGTTTCTTTACCAGAGTCAGAAGTTTCGATGGTGGCCCGGCCCCTCAAAACGATGCGGCCACGGCCCGTTTCGAAGGCATCCTTTACGCCGGAATACCCGTAGATAATTCCACCAGTGGGGAAATCCGGTGCTTTTATGTATTGCATCAATCCCTCGATGGTGATATCGGGGTTGTCAATGGTGGCATTGATGCCGTTAATCACCTCGGTAAGGTTGTGGGGCATCATATTAGTGGCCATCCCAACGGCAATACCAGAAGCACCATTCACCAAAAGATTGGGCAACTTGGAAGGCATGACGGTAGGCTCCTTCAGGGTATCGTCGAAGTTCAGCGTGAAATCCACCGTTTCTTTATCGATATCTGCTAATATCTCGTTGGAAATGCGTTGAAGGCGTGCTTCGGTGTAACGCATGGCAGCAGGGCTATCGCCATCCATTGAGCCAAAATTCCCCTGCCCATCTACCAGCGGATAGCGCAAGGACCATTCTTGTGCCATGCGCACCGTGGTATCATAAACAGAGGAATCGCCGTGGGGGTGGTATTTACCCAATACTTCCCCAACAATACGGGCAGATTTTTTATGGGCTTTGTTATAAGCCAAGCCCAAATCATTCATCCCGAAAAGCACCCGGCGATGCACGGGTTTGAGGCCGTCACGCACATCTGGCAAAGCTCTTGAAACGATTACCGACATTGAATAATCAATGTAGGCGCTCTTCATTTCTTCCTCAATATTGATTGGGATAATTCTTTGTCCTGAATCCATGTATTATTTGCTGGTTTTGAGTTTTTCGGGTGTTTGCAAATTTGAAGTGCAAAAGTAGATAAAAAGCCCCAGTCTAAGGGATAAATAATCGGCTCGTTTTGACTTAAAATGAGGTAAAAAAAGTCGAGTGGAAACTCCGCAAACAGGGAGGTTGCGCCAGGGGCATTGGAGGTGCAAATTTAAAGGGGTTGGTTCTTATAAGTCCGAAATTCAGGGGGCTGTCCGGCCTTCAAAAAATTCAAGCAATTGGCTCAATCTGGGCTTCAAATCTTTTCGATTGACGATAAAATCGAGAAACCCGTGTTCGAGGAGAAATTCAGAGGTTTGGAATCCTTCAGGCAGGTCGCGCTTAATGGTTTCTTTTATGACCCTTGGCCCGGCAAAACCGATTAGCGCATTAGGCTCCGCAAAGTTCAAGTCACCCAGCATAGCAAAAGAGGCCGTGACGCCACCTGTGGTAGGGTCGGTCATAAGTGAGAAGTAGGGCACGCCTGCTTTTGACAACTGAGAAAGTTTGGCAGCAGTTTTAGCCATTTGCATCAGTGAAAACGCCGCCTCCATCATGCGGGCACCGCCTGATTTGGAAATGATGAGCAGCGGGGTCTTTGTTTCGATGCAGTAATCAATGGAGCGGGCGATTTTCTCACCAACGACAGAACCCATCGAACCTCCGATGAAAGTAAAGTCCATAGCCGAAACCACCAATTTCTTTTCACCCAAATTGCCCTTCGCCACTGCGATGGCATCGAGTAGGCCGGTATTTTTATGCCCTTCCTGGAGCCGGGCAGTATAAGGCTTTAGGTCAACGAAGTTCAGGGTATCTTTAGAAATAAGGTTAGGATACAGCTCTTCATAATCGCCATCAAAAAGCAGGTGGAAATAATCATGAGAGCCTATGCGAATGTGGTAATCGCATTTTGGACATTTGTAGAAGTTGGTCTTCACCTCCTTCATGGTACTCATTTCGTTGCACTTCTTGCACTTGTACCAAAGACCATCCGGAGTTTCCTTTTTGTATTTCGTGGCGGTTTGGATGCCGTCCTTTAGCCGCTTAAACCAACCCATGTTTTGTGCCATTCGATATCCTGGTTTTCAATACCTGAGAATGATTTATTAGCAAATTGTAGCAAAGTTAGCAATCCTGTTCAGAATTCCTTTGGAATTGAATTCAGTTGTCAGGCAATTATACTTTTGAACGCCAGGTTTTGTCCATTTGACATTTGCTATTAAACTTTACCCATCCGGGTAATCGGGATGCAGCCAGAACCAAATAGGCTTAGTACAAATAGTGAGGGCAATGAA
>SCUG01000686.1 GCA_004297645.1 Saprospiraceae bacterium
CGAAATGGCCGGAGAATACCGCATTGACCTGCCGGATAAATTCATCACCGACCTCACCTTCCGCGTCGCCGGCGATGGCATGCTGACCTGTTCGGGCTTTTATTCTGAAAAAGGCACGTACAGCATCAAGGGTACCTACTTCTTCCGCCTCGACCCTGTGACAAAGGAGTTCCATAATCGCAACTTCAAAGCCTTCGATTTCGACTTCCTCACGGAATTTATGTCCGAAAAAAACAAAGCAAAAGCCAAAGTTGCCGAGGAGAAAAACGACCGCAGCCACGCCCCGGAGTTGTACGATTATTCGCTTGACGAGCTGATTCTTCGCAGCGACGGCGGTGCCGTACTCGTGGCAGAACAGTTCTACGTAGAGCAGGAAACTTACCGGGATTATCCATACAGTTATTACCCGTATTATGGCTATTACAACCCCTTCTATTACTCCCGCAACAACTATCAAACGGACTATTATTACAACTACAATGACATCATCGTGGTGAACATTCGGCCAACGGGCGAAATAGAATGGACGGCCAGAATCCCCAAACGGCAGGAAACCCGCAACGACGGCGGTTACTACCTGTCGTATGCTATGGCCATCGTGAGTGACAAGCTGTTCTTTCTTTTCAACGACAATGCCCGCAACTACAGCCCGAACCGAAAGGAGAACCGCATTTACAATTACAATGGTAGCGAGTCGGTCATCGTGTTGGCGGAAATTGATAAGAGCGGGGAGGTGAAGGCTTATCCCTTGGCCTCCAACCGGGAGGCAGGCGTCATCACCCGGCCGAAGATGTGCAAACAAATCGGCCGCAACGAAATGGCGGTGTTCGGCGAGCATGGGCGGGGGTACAGGTTCGGGAGTTTAAAATTTGAGTGATGCTCAAGACTGCCTTTTATCATTCCCCCATCGGTTGCTTCAAAATGGAAGGCAACGCGCACAGCATCACCTCCGTTCAACTGCTGCAAGGGCAGGAAGCGCCGCCTGAAGATTACCAGGATGCAGCGGAGCACCTTGTGGAGGCGGTGCGGCAGCTAAGCGAATACTTTCACCGGCAAAGGAAGACGTTCGACTTGCCGCTCGACTTTTCAGAAGGCACGCTATTCAACCAGAGCGTTTGGCGGAAGTTGCTGAAAATCCCCTACGGTCACACCACGACTTACTCGGCCATTGCTTCGCAAATCGGAAACCCGGATGCCGTCAGGGCCGTCGGCTTAGCCAACCGGAACAACCCCATCGCCATCATCGTCCCCTGCCACAGGGTCATTGGGAAAAGCGGCGGCCTGCAAGGTTACTTTTATGGATTGGAGGTGAAGCGGAAACTGCTGCAATTGGAAAACCCCATGAGCTTTGGGGAACAGGGAAGTTTGTTTTGATTATTTCTTCATCAACGCTCATCCTTCAACCCTGCCCAGGCATCTCGAAAAAGCTGAAAATGGTGTCGCCGTAGTTGCGCACTTGCGCAATGCGGGGGTGCTCTTCGAAGCTGTGATTGGCGTTGTGCTCCAGCACGAACCACCCATCGGGCTTTAGCATGTTTTTTTCAAAAATAAAATCGGGGATGGCATCAATGGTGGGCAAAGCGTAGGGCGGCCCTGCAAAAATGTAGTCGTATTGCTCCGTGGCCCGCTCGATGAATTTGAAAACATCCGACCGCACCACTCGCACGTATTCCTCTGCATTCATGGCTTTCAGCGTTTGCTGCACAAACTTCACGCAGGGGCCGAACTGGTCCACATACGTCACGTCGCAGCAGCCCCTCGACACGAACTCGTAGCTGTGGCTGCCGGTGCCGCCAAAGAGGTCGAGCACCTTAATATCATCGAAATAAAAACTGTTTTCGAGAATGTTGAACAGGCCCTCTTTGGCGTAATCGGTTGTAGGCCGGGTGGGCCATTTGTCCGCCGGCGGCGTGAATCTTCTGCCTTTGAATTGTCCTGATATGATGCGCATGAGGTGGGGAATTGGGAATTGGGGACTAATTGGGTTTTACATTTCAGAAGGTAAAAAGGATTGTTTTAGAGAAATTCGTCCGCCTCACGCCCGGCGTTTGGTTGCGGTTTTCATTTACACAAGCTCAGGGCGTAGAGGATGAAAAAGAAGTGCTGGGGTATATCGTCGTACTTTTTGCTGAAATTCAAAAAGGGGATTTCTGTCAGGAACTGGATTTGGGCGATGTAGCGGTAGAGCATTTTGTATATCTCGGAATCGCGGACCACCTGCCCTGAGAGATGCAATGTCACCTCGTTTGGGTCGAGCTTGAACTGGTTAAATGCCAGCAAAATATAATACAGGGCATCGCTGGCCGAGGTGATGGAAAAGGCGTTGAAAAAATGGAGGGAATTCTTTTCGAACACCGAAACATAAAGCCCGCTGTTCCAAAAATGGGCAAAAACGGTATGCCCGGCATCTTCTGCAAGCATGGTTTTGCAGCCACGCAAAAACGGCGTGACGGGACTGTAATACCGGCCTGTCGGAAACTGTTTTTTCAATACTGATACCAAGCTATTGATGGAGGGATAAACCACGCGCATGGCTAAATCGGATATTTCGTCCACCTCAACCGATCCCGATTCGTCCATCTGTATCAATTCTTCGAGATAGCTCGTTTTTCCCGCATCATTGTAAAGCCGGCTGGGTACTAAGGTGGCGGGGGTATGGGGCAGGGCAATTTTTACCCGCCGGTACAAAATGTTGAGCAGGACATCATTTTCAAAAACGCCTTTTAGTGAAGCGGCCAAGTCCAATGGCTCCTTGTCGGGTGGGTCAAAGGAACAAGCTTTGAGGAGTAGCGCATGATTCTTATCCGCATCACTGACAAAATAAACCAAACTGTCCATTCCGACGAGAATGGACAGTTGATAGGCTGTGGAAAGCTTCTTGTTGAATTCAGATTCTATGACGTGATAGTTCACTCCCAGCTACCCGTGAGGATAGGTTTATTCAGGTCGCCAAATTTGATTCTTTTCGTTGGGTCGAAGCGCTCATCATACTTTTTAAATTTGGGGTCGGCAAATTTGCCCATAAAGGCCCCATAAGGAATGCCCACTTCCACTACATCAACGAGGGCCGACTGGTAGGTGGTGGTATCGGCATGGATTTCAAACTCTGCCCCATTACCAAAGGGTACCAATCCGATTTCATCGAGGTTAAGGCCCATCGTGCGCACCGAGTCAATGGCGGCTTTATAAGTGGTATCGTAACGGACGGCTTCCGTATTGGTAGGGTCATCGGGATCACCATAGACTTGAATAATGGTGAACTTGCCATTTTCCAATCCACTCTTTAATTCTCCAAAATTGGAAGCAAATTTCCCATAGACTCCCCGGTAGGCTTCCTGAGCTTTGCGAATTTCGATGAGTTTGTCAACGACAGCCAACTCGCGGCGGGCTTTTTCACCCTGGAAGGCTATTGGCTCCTGAATCTGGACATACAATATGTAGCCAAGGAACAGGATGAGCAGGAACATTAAAGCATTAAAAATTACTCTTTTCTTCATTCCGGTTTGTTTTGTTGCAATGATAAAAAAAAATTCTGGAGGCTGGTGTTTTGGCGTGCAATTATAATGAATAGGCTGCATTACAGACAAGTGCAAAGGCATATTTTCCCATCAACACCCATGCAGAGGTCCGCATTTGTCAAAAAATCGCCGCTCCAGAAACAACTTCTAATGATGCAATTACTAAAAATTAGGGTGGGTAAGGCTCAAAATTATTGCACCGGCATTTCGCCGATTTTGCACTCGCCAATATAGCGGGCTCCTTCATCCACGGTCATTTCCCGAGCCGTGATGATGCCTTTCACGTAAGCCGTGCCTTGCAAATGTAGCGACCCTTCGACCCACAGCTCGCCTTCTATGGTGCCCATGATGGTGGCGTCTTTGGTGCGCACTTTACCTTCGATGCACCCACTTTGGCCCATAACTAAGCGGCGGGCGCATTTCACTTCGCCCTTTATTTTGCCGTCAAGGCGGACGTTTTCTTCGGAGGAGAACTTGCCTTCAATCGTGGTGCCCGGTGCTATTACGCAGGTTTCTGCCGCCGGTTGGGCACCGTTGGAAGCAATGCCATTTTTTTTCTCAGAAGAGTTTTTAGATTTTGTGCCAATCATTTGCGTTGTGTTTTTATTCGTTACAGGTAATTGAAAGGTTCGTCCA
>SCUG01000687.1 GCA_004297645.1 Saprospiraceae bacterium
GGGGTGCCGACTTTTACGATTTGGGGACCAACTGACCCTTTAACGATCGGCTATCAAGTTGTCAATGAGACTCTGCACAAAGATGTTGTACAGCATTTAAGTTGCCATCCTTGTTATTCTGCCATCAGACCGAATTACTCGGAAGTGACTCACCCACAAAGATGTCCACATCAGAGATGTATCAAATCGCTACAAAAAGAATTGGTTTGGCAAGAATTCCAGCATCATTGGTGGCAAATCCCGCAACCCAAAATGTAAGCCATGACGCCTGAGAGAATCCTATTCATGCACATCCCCAAAACAGGTGGGAGCACCATCGAAGCCATTATGAAAAGGAAATCTTTCCCAGGCAATGCCTTTTTTCTCGACAGCACAAATTCTTTAGCCAACCTTGACAGACTTTACTCCCTGGGCGAAGAGGAACTGGAGAAAATCAGCTTGCTTTATGGGCATTTTGACTACGGGCTACACGGAATATTCTCAACACCCTCCACTTACGTTACCATGTTGAGAAATCCAATGGACAGGGTGATTTCCCATTTTTTTTATGTCAAAAACAGCCCCGAGCATTTTCTTTATGAAAAAGTAAAACACCTGCATACCCTGTCCGGCTATTTGACAGCGGAGCTATCCACTGAACTTGACAACGGGCAGGTGAGGATGTTGGCAGGTATAGGCAGTTTCAATGGGCAAACCGTCCCCTTTGGGGAAGTGACCAAAGCGCATTTGGAGCAGGCAGTTGCAAACATGGAAAACCATTTCCTCTATGTTGGCCTCCAGGAATATTTCGATGTTTCTCTGCTTCAAATGGGCAAAATGCTCCACCTCGGAAAGATGTCCTATCATTCACTGAACATCAATAAGAAAAAACCTGGCACCCTGAAACTTGACAGTGGCACATTGGAAATTCTAAGGAAATACAATTACTATGACCTCCAGCTTTATGATTATGCCTTCCAAAGATTCTTAGCGAATAGAGAAGTATTCGGCAAGGCATCCCTTCTTTTGCACCGCCTCGATTGCCAATCAAAAGAGATTTCGTTTCTGTTCAGCAGGGTTTGGCGACGGTTGCAAAAGGAATTGAAAATACTTCAAGAATCAAAGTGACTCAACACGACTTACCGAAAATATCCATCGTCATTCCCAACTTGAACGGGGGTGATTTTATAGAAGAAGCCCTCCTTTCCATCCTGGAGCAGGGTTATCCCCGCTCCGAAATTATCATCATAGACGGCGGCAGCACCGACCACTCCGTCGAAATCATCAAAAAGTATGAACCTCAGCTAAAGTATTGGGTCAGCGAACCTGACCGGGGCCAGGCCCACGCCATCAATAAAGGCTTGCGTCACGCCATCGGCGAACTTTTTGACTGGACCAACAGCGACGACCGGATTGCTCCCGGCACATTTTGGAAGGTGGCAAAGGCATTTGAGGAGTATCCGGAGGCTTATGCCGTTTGCGGTTACATGACTTATTTTGGGGGCGGCCATTATCAGAAGCCCGTCCGCATGACTGTTTTTGATAAGCTGGAAAAAACCCTCGTTTACGGGAGCCTGAGCGGGCCGAGTATGTATTTCAGATTGAATAAGTTCCGGGAGTTGGGGGAATTGGACGAAAGGTTGCATTACTGTTTCGACCTTGAATTTTGGTACCGCTTTATTGAAAAATACGGTGTTGGCCGATTGCAGTTTATTGACGGGAATTTGAGCTTCTTCCGGTTGCACCCTGACTCTAAAACGGTGGGCCAATTGATAAAATTTGGGGAGGAGCAGTACATCATCCACCGTTCAGTTATTCAATCTTTTGGGCAAATTGCAGTGCCGCTCATCCCTATCGAAAGCCTGAACATAACCTCCGCCTACCAACGCGATTGGGATTTTCCCAACCTAAATCCAACCTCTTTTGTCGCCCTCGCCATGCAGCAACACTTGGAGCGGATGCACGTCTGCCTCAGCTTCCTCAGCATTTTGAAATGGTTTCTCATTTCATTTAAGCTCTCACCTTTGCAAAGGAATTGGCGGTTTTATCTTTTGCCTCTCCGGGCTATCCGGTGGAAAATCATCACCAGCAGTTTTGTCGCCAAACAGGAAAAACTTCGCCGGATGTTCAGTCCATTCCACCTTACCTAATCAGCACCATTTTCCCAAATCCCTCCGTGAAAAACCTGTCCACTCCCGTCTCAAATTTTTCCCACTCCCCGCCTTTTTCATCTTCCACCACCAGCCGGTACAAGTAAACCCCGTTGGCTAATTGGTCGCCAAATCCGTCCCTGCCGTCCCAGACAAAATCGGTAAGGTGGGTGCCGGGCCTCAGTTCGCCCAATTCCTGTTGGCTGACCTCCCTGACGATCCTGCCCGATACGGTCATTATTTGCATTCGATATTTTGCCGGCGGTTTGCTGCCGGTTAGGGTGTACAGGAAGCGGGTGGCGGTGGAAAAGGGGTTCGGGTAATTGACCACGTTGGAAATACCGGATGAGGTGATGACTTTGAACTTTCGCTTGAAGTCAAATAGCCCGGAAGTGTTGCCGCTCACGTCGCGGGCTTGGACGATGAGGGCATACTCGCCGTCGTTGGTGAACTGAGGTTCGAATGTTATGCTTGCCGAGTTTTTGTTGCCAGATGTGGCGGGCGTAAATTGAATGCCGGGGCTACTCAGGGCAATGGGCGTCGGCTGCACGCTGTCGGGGTACAGGATGAACAGTTTGAAACGGCTGGTATCGTCCAACAAGAGGAAGGGGTTTTCGTCTTTTAGTGCGATTTGGATATGGGGCGTTGGCGAAACGATTTCGCCGTCGAGGATTTGTACGCCGTCGAAGGTCACATCCAAGAGCGGGTTGCGGATGTCGCCTTCGACGAAAAAATCAGTTTGCAGGAAATTGTTGGCGTGGGTCAGTTCCGGCTGGTCGTTGGCTGGGTTCAATTCGATAAGAAGGTTTTGCCTGCCCGTGCTGGAGCGGGTGTCGAAAGACAAGTGCGCCAGGATGGTGTCATTGGCCATGACGCCAGGCAGTTTCTTTTGAACAAGAATCTGGTGATTGGCCACATCAGCAACGGCATACTTCACGAGCAGGCTGTCGCCGTCGCTGGATGAAAGGTTTTCAACGGCATAGACCAAGATCAACGGCTCGCCTGCCTGTACGGTATCCTTTTTAATACCGAAAGCGCCGTCGGGGTTGAAAGTAAATTCAGGCACCCCTTCATAAATGACACGCCAATAGTCAAGGTTGGCAGAAGTCAGTTTCATGGAGTCTTTTGAATCAAACTGCAAGGCGAGGAAGGGATACTGTTTTGCATCTACGCCCTCTAAGGAAAAATCAGATGCCGTACTCAATTCATACAACAGCGTATCAGCCGACCCTTTCCCTTTCGAGCCGAAGACCTTGATTCCAACTGTGTCAGGCAGGGGGTCGTCCTTCGCAGAATAGTGCCACGCCAATTTGTCCCATTTATTAGCTGGCCCAATGTAGTCTGTGCGGACGTAGCCCCTGTCCCAGTTTCCCTGGAGGTTGAAACTGAGTTCGACAATGTCCGAAGGCCCGGTGGCTATCACTTCATCGAGCAGTTCGCCGCCCTTTTTATAAGCGACAATATAAGGCACAGAGCCAGTAGATTCCAATTGACGGGAATGCAGAGCGCCACCTTGTTGCTCAAGGATTTGGAAAATATTTTTACCAAAGGCAATACTGTCCGTTGCCCAATCCTGCGGTTTGTAATCACTGGTCAAATTCCTTTGGATGGTAAAAAAAATGACGTACTCCCCTGGTGAAACAACCTGATCCAGGAATTCGATGAGGGCTTCGCGCCCGCTTGGCGTGGTGGTATTGAAAATAAAGGTGTTTGAAACGCTGCCCCAAGGATGGGGCAAACCATAACTGACAGGACCTTGCCCCGGCGGGTAATTCTTGATGGGTTCTTTGAAAATCGAATCAATCCATAAAACGTAAACCCCGGCATCGGGAGCGCCCCAATAAAAACCTCCGCCGGCACTATTTATCCTCGTGTCGGGCAAGGCGATGGTTGAGGCCGCGTCCCTGACCCAATAATCTTTATAGGTTTGTAAAAACTGAAATTGGGAATGCCCCGCCAACTCCATATTCACCAACTCATCCTTCAAAAACTGGTAGTAATGCGACTGGTTCCAGCCCTGCGAACCGTCGGATTTGAACAAGAAGGAGCTGCCGTTCCAGTTGTAGCCCTCCTTCGCCGAGAGGCTGTCGGGGCTGATGCGCCAGTAGTAAACCGTTTCGTCCTGCCAGGCAATGGGCGGCTGCCAGCGGATGACACCGCCTTTCTGAATGATTTCAGTATGTTGGAAAAGGCCGCTGTTGAATAGTTCGGTGGTATCTATTTGCAAAAGGTACTTTCGTGAGAGCGCCAGGGGGTCGGTGGTGCAAGCCTTCAGCGTGACATCCGGCCCGGTCATTCCAAATTCAGGGGGAAAGATTGGCACAGCACTATTGTCACGAATGAAAAGGGTGGCGCCCAATTCCCCATTTGCCATGACCAGTTCGTTATTCATCTCAGCGGCGGGCAATGGCAGTTCCGCTACCCGGCCGGTAGCGTCCACTTTGATGAAAAAGCGGTTCTGGCCCACGGTATTTTTTCCTGAAACTGGGATGTCAAAGACAAGATGATTCCGGTTGCCGGGGGCGGCAAGCAGTGTGTCAATACTGGTTTTTTGCGAAGCATCCGGAAGCTGCTGGGTAACTTTTACTTGAACAGAATCGCCCACATTCTCACCGATGTTGACCACGTCAAGTGAAATTGAAAACTTCTGCTGGTTGGCGTTTACCTGTTCGGGCGAGAATTTGACGGAGGCTGCATCTACCACGAAATCAGGCCCTGGGGAGGGGTTGAGTTTCAGGCTGGGGTCGCCTAAAAGGTTGAACTGTTGGCGGATGAGGTCAACGCCATAATTTCCACCCGGAAAAAAATCAATGGTTTTCTGAAGAATGGAACCAATGCTTTGGCCGTAAGAAGCACCACCCAATTCCTCGTAAATTTTTGTGGTAAAAGAATTCAAAGAGGAGATATAGCCTTGCCCTGCGGTAGCGGTAAAGGCAATGGAGCCGGCATCTTTCAAAAAAATAAACCGTTCGCCGATGCCAACGGAAGAGGTGTGAATGTTGCCAGCATAGCAGCCCAGCGAAATCATCCAGGGGTACTTTCCTTTGTTCTTGTAATTGTCTGGAAAGTCAATGGAAAAGTCGAAAACGCCCACGGAGGAATGGCCAAAGAAAGTGATGAGGGAAACCCCGCTGTTGATGTAGTTGAAAATATCCTCCGTTTGCGGCTGTTGGATGGGGTCGGTGCTGGTTTTGTAATAAGATTTGGACGAAGTCCCCATCCTGCTGTCCTTGAGTATCTCCGCCATATTTTCCAAGTAGGACCTAATGAGCAACTGTTCACTAAGTACCGCTCCATTGCCACCTCCGAGGTGTAGAATGTGTTTCATCCACCCTCTGTCAGCAATCGTCTGTGGCAAATCCCTGTTCGCTTCAAACTCCTTCACTTTGTCCAAATAGACCTTAATGTCTCCGGTCTTTGAGGCGGCGATGCGCCCCACCGGAATTACTGGAGTAAAACCGTCGCTGCCCGCCAGCAGCAAATTATCCGACCCGGGATACCCAAATGTGGGCACAAAGTAGCTCTCATTGGCGGCACTGCCCAACTGCCCCGCCGTCCGAACGCCATTGTATTCCCTGCCTTTCCCAATGATGAAAAAGTATTGCGGGCTGGCCCACTCCTTTTTCACGAAATGCCCAAAATTCCGAATGGCCAGCGGGTGCCGGTTGAGGCCCCAGCCAAACTGGTCGTAGAGCTGCTGCACGTCCACGACGACGGTGCTGAAGCTGCCGCCAGCCAGCGAACTGCGGTAGCCGGCGTATTCCTGCACCCAATTGTTGCCATTGCCGTCGTCGTACAGGCGGGGGTTGGAGAGGATGATGTAATTGGCGTCTAAGGCGCCGTAATCGGTGAAGGCTACGGCAGTGGCGCTTTGGGAGGCCGTTACCCCGGCAGATTCATTGACCAGAACAAGCGAGCGCTCTTGCGCCGAAGGCGGGAGGGCGAATTTCACCACGCCGTTTTCCAGCGTAGTCTCCATGCGCCGGGCATTGGTCAGGTCGTACAAAATGGGGGCGGCGCCACCGGCGTTGAAGTTCGCCACTTCGATGTATTTCTTAGTTGGCGATGCCGATATTTTAAAAGCAAAAGAGGTCTGGTTGTCGAAATTGAAAAGCCGCGGGTAGCGCAATACGATGTTGGAGATGCGCTGCTTGTCGGTAGCCGAGGCCAGCCCCTGGAACTTCAACTCCATCGAGTTGCTCAGGGAGGAATTTGGAATATCGAATTCCAACTGCCGCACCACGTAGCCGTAAAATTCGTCGGTGGCCAAAGGCTGCCCGCTCAGGGTGATGAGTTGTTGGTGGCCGTCGAGGTTGCCGGCATAGCGGATGGAGAGCTGTGCATTGCCGCCGGTAGCTGCCCAATCGGAGGGGTTCAGGTTGAAGGCCTGCACATTGGCGTAGGTGCCTGCGAAGCCTTCCGTGGGGCCAAAGTCGGAAGAGCTGATGCCATGCGAATCTTGTTTTTTAAAAAAATAATTGGTGTAATTGAGCAGGAGTTCATGCTGGTAAAATTCCTCTTTTTGGGGAAGATTGGACAGGTCATTCCCCACCGTTTCGAAGCGCAGCGGAGCAGCATCGGTGGACCAGGTGAGAAAATAGGCGGCGGTATCGGTAATGAGGCTGTACCGGGGGTTCATCATTTCCTCGTCCGGGTTTTGAAAAAGGTGCCGGTCGAGTTCCGAGGTGTTTTTTTGGCCATAAAATTCGATGAAATCGCTGTCGGTGAGGGCGCCATCTGTGCTGACAAAAAGGGGTATTTCTTCGCCGTTGTGGAAAATCTGAAGTTGCGCCCCGGTAAATTGGGGCAGTGGAACCCCGGCATCTGACAGGGTCTGTGTCGTGAGCCTGTACATGCCATCGGTGGCGACGGGGATTTTAAAATAGGACTGGTCAAAACGAATCCACTCGTTGCCGTACAACGTGTCCTGGCCATTGATAATCTGAGCCGGAACGAGTCGGGCAAATAAAACGAGGACAAAAAGTGAGAGCAAAGACTTTTTCATTTCTTTGGTATTTACACCACTGGATTTCCAGGCTGAGGGTTATTCCGATACTCGCAAAATTAAGCCAAACTATTCGAATACCGTATCCGCCAAATGCAATGGTGGCGCTCCGAAAACACACGGTTATTTTGCGAGCGGCAGGGTTTTGAACCCTGCATTCCCGCCTCAGAATTGCAGGGTTCAAAACCCTGCCGCTCGCAAGGAAACCTTGCGTTTTCGGAGCGCCACCATTATTTAAAAAGGGAATGCCTGTTCAAATACCGCCCGTGTTCGACGGGAGTTCTGTCGTGTTCCCAGCATTTTTATCAAAGCATGGCACGCTGTCACCGCTCCCGAAAAATAACCTATCTTTGCCCTCCGAAATTATACAGTTTATGTACGACAACAACCCAACGCTGACTGGCATTCCCAAAGAAATAGACGACCAGAAACAGGGCGAGGTATTCTTCAAAGAAACACCAACGGCCGGTCGCAGGCATTTCTACATAGAAAGCTATGGCTGCCAAATGAATTTCAGCGACAGCGAAATAGTCGGCAGCATTTTGTCAGAAGTGGGTTTCAGTGCCACGAGAAATCTGGAGGAAGCCGGCCTGATTTTAATCAACACCTGCTCCATCCGGGAAAAAGCAGAGGAGACCGTGCGCAAGCGCCTCCGCATTTTTGACAAAATAAAGCGCCAACACCCCGGCACCCTGGTGGGCGTACTCGGCTGCATGGCCGAACGGCTCAAAACCAAATTCCTCGAAGAGGAAAAATTGGTGGACATAGTGGTTGGCCCCGACGCCTACCGCGACCTGCCCAGCTTAGTGGCCACCGCCGAAGATGGCGACAGGGGCGTAAACGTCTTTCTTTCAAAAGAAGAAACTTATGCTGACATCAGCCCCCTGCGGTTGGACAGCAACGGCGTCACCGCCTTCATTTCCATCATGCGCGGCTGCGACAACATGTGCTCGTTTTGCGTCGTGCCTTTCACACGGGGACGGGAGCGAAGCCGCGACTGCCACAGCATCGTGGCCGAAGCGAAGGATTTATTTGAAAATGGCTACCGCGAAGTCACCCTGCTCGGCCAAAACGTGGACAGCTACAAATGGCAAAACCCCGAAACCGGCGCTGTCGTCAATTTTGCCCAACTGCTGGAAATGGTCGCTAAAGTACATCCTGATTTACGCGTGCGCTTTTCTACCAGCCACCCCAAAGACATCACCGGCGAGGTGCTGCATACCATAGCCCGCCACGAAAACATTTGCAAATACATCCACCTGCCGGTGCAAAGCGGCAACAGCCGGATTTTAGAACTGATGAACCGCACCTACGACCGCGAGTGGTACATGGAGCGGGTCGGCGCTATCCGCCGCATACTTCCCGAAGCCACCATTAGTTCCGACATCATTACGGGTTTTTGCACGGAAACGGAGGAGGAACACCAGGACACGCTCAGCATGATGGAATGGGCCGGGTACAGCATGTCGTACATGTTTGCCTACTCCGAAAGACCCGGAACATTAGCCGCTAAAAGGTACCCCGACGATGTTCCTTTGGAGGTGAAACAACGGCGCTTGTCAGAGATTGTCAGGTTGCAAAACCAAATCTCCTTCAGACACAACCAGGCCGACATTGGCAAAACTTTCAAAGTGCTCATCGAGGGCGATTCCAAAAAATCGGACCGGGAATTTAAGGGAAGAAATACCCAAAACAAGATGGTGGTGTTTCCGAAAGCCGGTGAGCACCAGCTTGGTGATTACGTTTGGGTAACGATAAAAGACGCCACCTCCGCCACTCTCATTGGCGCATTGAGTGAAGTGGCCAAATCCTGATTTATCCATGTCTGATTTACAAGCCATCAAACAAAGGTTTGGCATAGTCAGTGCCTCCGCATTGCTCGACAGCGCACTGGGTACCGCCATCCGCGTCGCCTCCACCGATTTGACGGTTTTGATTACCGGCGAAAGCGGCGTGGGCAAAGAGGCGTTTTCAAAAATCATCCATTCGCTCA
>SCUG01000688.1 GCA_004297645.1 Saprospiraceae bacterium
CTGTTTTTATCCTACGCGCTCTGTGCTCAATCCAAACCACAACAAACCGGAAAATTCACTGTAAGTACCGGTATCGGAATTCTTTCTACCTATTTTAAAGATGGGGCGACCTCCCAGGTTCCGGCGCTTTCCCTTCGTGCAGGCTATGTTGTTAGCAAGCATTTCACGGTAAATGCTTACTTAGGCTACTCCTCCACCTTGGCAAGCCCAAGAGTATTCGACGACGGACTGTTCACGCAAATACAGAACAATTCCATTGCCGGTGGCCTTCGTGGAGAACTTCGACATGAAATGACCAATAAGCTCGAAATCTATGGCGGTGGTATGTTGGGCATTTCAAAAGCCAACATTACGGAAGTGGAGGCACAGACCGGAAGAGCCATCACTCGAAACTCGGATGAACCGACACCTTACAATCCATCCCCACGCAAGTCCACATTCACCTATTCGGGGTTTGTGGGAACGGCCTATTTTATTCAACCTAAATTTGGTGTTTATACCGAGCTGGGCTGCGGCATCTCTCTGTTGACAGTCGGTATTACCTTCAGAATGTAATGCTCATATCCAAATAACTTTACTAACGGGAGAAATCTCTCATTAGCCTCAAAAGTCGCAGAGACTTTTGGGGCTTTTTTGTTGTAGAAAATGGACTTTTACCCCAATTCAAATTTATAGCATCCAGCACATGAATATTCTCGATACAATTCCCCAACTCAAATTTTCCCAAAGCGGAAACTTTTTCCTTATTGCCGGCCCCTGTGCCATTGAGGAGGAAAACATGGCATTTGTTATTGCCAAAGAGGTGAAAAGGATTTGTGAAAATCTGTCCATTCCGTTCATTTTCAAAGCATCGTACCGTAAGGCAAACCGCTCACGGATTGACTCTTTCACGGGTATAGGCGATGAGGCTGCGCTCAAAATTATCAATCAGATAGGCCAAAAACTCTGTGTCCCCACCACCACCGATATTCACTCTGATGAGGAGGCCGGCATTGCTGCACAATACGTGGATGTGCTGCAAATTCCAGCTTTTTTGTGCCGCCAAACCAGCCTGCTAATCGCCGCCGCCAAAACTGGAAAGCCGCTTAACATAAAGAAAGGGCAGTTTCTGAGTCCTGCTGCCATGCGATTTGCAGTTGATAAGGTCAGGAATTCTGGAAACGAAAAGGTAATGGTTACCGACCGTGGGACGAGCTTTGGCTACCAAGACCTCATTGTGGATTATCGCGGTATCCCCATCATGCAGGCATTTGAGGTTCCGGTTGTTTTGGACTGTACGCATTCCCTGCAACAGCCCAACAGAGATAGTGGAGTTACTGGTGGCCGCCCTGTTTTTATTGAAACTATCGCCAAGGCCGGCATTGCCGCAGGTGCCGACGGCTTGTTCATCGAAACACATCCGAACCCTTCTGAGGCTAAGTCGGACGGTGCCAATATGCTCAAACTCGACCAACTCGAATCACTCCTTCGAAAATTAGTGGCCATCAGGTCGGCGTTAAACAAATGGTAGCAGCCTGTGTCAAAGCCTTGACTTTCTCACCAAATACCAATACCTTGAACGCAGTAAAAACAAAAGTCCACATGAAAACCAGATTACAACAAACAATCGTTCCTCTTCTTTTGGCGCTGCTCCCCGGTTTTATCTTTGCCCAACATGGAGAAAAAACATTCGTCAAAGCCTTTAATCTCGAAGGGAATCTAACCGTTTTCATTGACCTCGATGGCGAGGTCGAAGTGAAAACCTGGCCGGAAGAACAAATGCGCTTATTGATGAATGTGCATCTCGAAAATGGCTCGGATGTCATGCTGAAGTCGCTGATGCAGGCCGGCCGGTATAGCCTCCAATCCGAAGAGTTAACCAAAGGATTCACCGTCTTCGCCCCACAACTTGAAAAAGAAGTAAGAATGCGAAATGGCCAATCACTCGTTGAAATGATTTCTTATACGCTTTACGTGCCCACCAATGTGCAGGTTTTAACGAGAAAAAACATTGGCGAGCTTTCCCTCTCCACACAATAGAAAAAAGAAACAAACAGAAAGGGTATGGCGTTAACGTTGGCGTCATACCTTTTTTATTGAACACATTATTGAACACTATTTACCCATGAAACGAATAGTCACAATGGCTTTTATTTTGCTGGGTGCGCTTCCGGCACCCGCTCAATTGGAAAAAACACTTCACCAGACCTTCGACCTCGAAGGTGCCAGCAATCTTACCATCGAAATTCCGAATGATTATGTTATCGAACCTTGGGCCAGCAGCTACCTCATGACCGAAACCCATGTGCTGCTTTTCGGCGCTTCCCCTTCCATCCTCACCCATCTTGTAGAAGAAGAACTTAGGTATCAGTTAGACCCGGAACTTTCCGAGGGTATGTTCAAACTTTCAAATCACGATAAAAAAAGAGAAGACATCCACACCCATTTTGGCTCGTTCACCGAGGTAGTCAAAGTGAAGATTTTCGTTCCGGAGAAGTACATCGCTACGAGCAATGAGAACAGAGTTTTTAAGAAAAAAGACGATAGCCTTTCCAAACAATAACATCCCTTTTTATTCTTTACTTTTGGCGGCGGATGAGAAAAATTATCGAACTAAAATTGCTGCCCAAAGAAGCTGCCAATGAATCTTGCATCAAGCGCAAGGCAGCCGAAATATGCCGGCTGGAACTGTCGGCTATTGAGGACGTCCATATACTCAAGCGGTCCATTGATGCCCGCGGCGGCCAGCCCTATGTCAGAATTCTTGCCGAGGTCTATTCCGGCGAATCCTATACCGGCGAACCCGCCCTTTTATCAAACTTGAAGGACGTGAGCGATTGCCCCCAAGTCCTCATTATCGGCGCAGGGCCGGCAGGGTATTTCGCTGCGATGGAGCTAATTGAACTGGGCATCAAACCCATCGTTTTCGACCGGGGGAAAGACGTGCGCTCAAGGCGCAAAGACCTGCGGGCCATTCAGCAATATGGCGAAGTCAACCCAGATTCCAATTACTGCTTCGGCGAGGGCGGTGCCGGCACCTATTCCGATGGAAAACTCTACACCCGCTCGCACAAACGGGGGGACATTTACAAAGCCCTGAAATTGTTTGTCGAACTGGGAGCCAAATCAGACATTCTGGTGGATGCGCATCCGCACATAGGCTCCAACAAGCTGCCCAATATCATCGCCAACTTGCGGGAAACCATTCTTCACCATGGCGGTGAAGTTCATTTTGGCTCCCGCATCACCGATTTCGTGCTACACGAGAAAAAGATATTGGGCGTCATCGTGAACGGCCGGGAGGAATTTCGGGGAGATGCTGTAATCCTCGCCACAGGGCATTCGGCCCGCGATATGTATTACCTTCTTCAATCCAGAAACATAAAAATAGAAGCTAAACCTTTCGCACTTGGAGTGCGCATTGAGCATCCACAAGCCTTGATTGACAAGCTACAATACCGGCAGTCGCCACGCGACGAGCACCTGCCTGCTTCGAGCTACAAATTAGTTTGCCAGGTTGGCGGACGGGGTGTTTTTTCGTTTTGCATGTGCCCCGGAGGGTTGGTTGTGCCCGCAGCCACGGCACCTGGAGAAATAGTGGTGAACGGCATGTCCATGTCTCGCCGGGATTCTGCTTTTGCCAACTCTGGCACTGTTGTTCAAGTTGAATTAGAAGACCTGCACCAATTTGACAATCACGGCGTTTTCAAAGCGCTTGCGTTTCAAAAAATGGTGGAGCAGTCTGTCTTCAATTTTGGTGATGGCAGTCAGAAAGCTCCCGCACAGCGGCTTCCCGATTTCATTCAAGGGAAAACATCCTCATCCCTACCCTCTACTTCATACATTCCTGGCATTTACAGCGCACCGCTGCACGAGATTTTGCCGCGGTTTATTTATGAAAAACTGAAAACGGGCGTGCAGGAATTTGGCCAGATGATGAGGGGATATTACACCGGGGAAGCCAACGTAATTGCCACAGAAAGCCGCACCAGCTCACCCATCAGAATACCGAGAAACAAAGAGACTTTAATGCACGTAGAAGTGGAAGGTATCTTCCCCTGCGGGGAAGGCGCTGGATATGCTGGCGGCATCATTTCTGCCGCCATGGACGGGCAAAACGTGGCGCGCGCCGTCACTCGTTTTATGAAAATGGAATAGCGCCATCTGGTGCGTTTTGAAGTCCGCATTAGTGACTATTTTGTACCACAATTAAAAAACGAAAATTGTATTGAAATGGCAAAAGGAAAGAAACACGGCAAAACACCGCCAGTTCAACATCCTACTAAAAAAACATCTCTTGTGGCTAAGCGGCCAAAGGTCAATGAGTCCATTGCCACGAAGTGGAAATTGGTAATCGCCGCAGCTCTGGCCATATTGGCTATGGCGGTTTACGGGCCGAGTTACAATTACGACTTTGTGTATGACGATGACGCCGTGGTGAAAGAAAACACCTTTGTCCAAAAGGGCTTAAATGGCCTTCATGAAATTTGGACAACGAGTTATTTCCAGGGATATAGTGAAGATATAAAAGCCAGGGCTTACCGCCCTGTTCCGCTATCCACCCTTGCTTTGGAATACCAGTTTTGGGGCCTGAATTCTACCGCCAACCACATTTCCAATATTTTGATGTACGGCCTTACGGCGTTTTTTCTATTCCTGTTTTTGGCGGATTTGCTTCGCAAATATCACCCGGTCCTGCCCATTTTTGTCGCGCTGCTGTTCGTTTTCCACCCCATTCACATCGAAGTGGTGGCCAACATCAAGAGCCGCGACACCATGCTCGGATTCTTGGGTTTTGTAGTGGCTGGCTGGCTATTATTGCGGCATTTGGACTATGGGAAGAAGTGGCCATTGGCCTTGTCTCTCTTATTCTATTTATTTGGGCTTTTTTCGAAGGAAGAGGTCATCACCACACTGGCCATCTTACCGTTAATGCTCTATTTTTTCAGGGATTACAAGCTGGGCAAAATACTTCTTTATACACTGCCATTCCTCATCGCCATTATTTTTTATTTGAACATCCGCTCCAATATTCTGGGCGGTCTGAATGAAGGCGTGACGCTCACCAAGCTCGACAATTCGCTCCTTGCAGCGGAAGATTTCCCGCAGCGCTCGGCCTCCAACATTCTTGTGTTGGGACAGTACCTTCTTAAATCGGTCTTCCCGCATCCGCTCATCAGCGACTATTCGTACCTGACGCTTCCATTGGTCAATTGGGACGATTGGCGGGTATATCTGGCCTTATTGGCCAATGTTGGTTTGATATGGGTGGGCATTCATGGCCTGATGAAACGCAAAATTTATGGCTTTGGCGCACTCTACTATTTCATCGCAGTCTCCATCTTCACGAGTTTGGTCGTCACCAACGTCAGCGCCTATAACGACCGGTTTTTGTACAGCCCAGTGCTCGGGCTTTGCATTATCGCAGGTTGGCTATTATTAAAATTGGTGAAAGAAACACCGCGGGAATTTAGCGGCAAGCCCATCGCCGGATTCTTCAGGACCAATTTTTTGGCGGTGGCCCTGATAGTGCTTCTTTGCGGTGCCGGTCTTGTAAAAATCTCAACGCACCTGCCGGTATGGACCAACCGCTTCACTCTCTTTGAACACGACGCTAAACTGGCCCCCAACAATGCCCGCATGCGTAAGAACCACGGCGGTTCATTGGCACGCAAAGCCGTAGAATTTCAAAATTCCGACCCGCAAAAGGCCCGGAGTTACGCCGAAAAAGCTATCGTTGAAATTCAGGCTTCGCTCGCCATTTACAACGATATCACCACCGGGCACATTCACTTGGGCAACATGTACCTCATTCTGGGGGATTATCAAAATGCGGAAAAATCTTTGCTGCACGCGCTGGAACTTGCACCAGGCAACTATTTCGCCGTGTCGAGTCTCGCCAATGTGTATTACCGCACGGACAGGTATCAGGAGGGAATCAACGCTATTGGCACACTGGAACCGAACCTGCTGAAACAAAACGACTATTATCTTCTGTCCCTTTGTTACTCAAAATTGGGAGACGAAAATAAAGCAAAGGAGTACCTCACACTTTCGGGACGGTAGCCTGAAAACGGGGCCACTACGATGCGCTATAGTACCAGCGTTTCTTCTTTGTAAAATGCTTTGCCGCCGCCCGACCAGTTCACCTTTATCGTCCAGTGGCCGGCAGCTAAATCGCTGGTGTGTATTTCCTGGAGACCCTGTGGGTTTGGATGAATTTTTACTGAAAAATCTTTGCGGCCGTCATCAGCCCGGTAAAATAGAATTTCTCCTTCAATACCGGCGAGTTGCAGTGGGAAGATGAACTGCACAAGCTTGCCTTGCTTTCGGATGACAAGGTCGTTGGTGAGTGCCTTTGCGTTTGAAAGTTTATTTATATGGTCCTGGTATTTCAAATCTTCCTCATAGTAATTATCAAGCACAAGGGTGTTGTCTAAACTCTTTGAATAAACCACCATAGCAACCATGAACACCACAAACAAGCTGTAAAAAATGGCAATGCCTGTTCCCCAGGAAATTTTCATTTTGATGGCGTTTTGATTTACTGAACCGGGCCTGAAAAGTTGGTTGTCGTTTTGTCCAAAAGACGGTCACCGGAATACACATCAATGATGAGTTTGGTTTTTGAACCTTTTAGGGAATGCTTCGGCAAGTCAATGAAGAATACCCCTTTCAACAACCCTTGTTTGGCCACTACCAGGTTGTTAGATTGGGAGATATGCCGGATTTTACCTTCTGGCATTCCTTCCAGTTTGAACTCAATATGTCCGATATCTTCCGCCGTTTTATTCACGACTTCCCAATTGAATAAATTGCTGTAATGAGTGTCATCCACTTTCTGATAAAGCTGCCCCGGTACGCGTAACACGAGCGCTTCCACATCGGAACGATTGGCAAAAAGGAACGCTTGAAAAATAATCAAAGCCGCCAGGACCACGGAATAGGCAATGGCCCGTGGGGTAAAAATTTTGCGTTTCCCCTCTTTCACGCCGTTGAACGAATCGTACCGAATAAGTCCTTTCGGCCGGTGCACCTTTTCCATCACCTCGTCGCAAGCGTCAA
>SCUG01000689.1 GCA_004297645.1 Saprospiraceae bacterium
TGCTGCTCACCGCCGCCTTCGGCGTAGCCCCCAGCCGTATGGACGACATCGAATGGAACGGCACGGTGCCTGAGCTGGACTTTGTGAACCTGATGACCTACGATTTTTATGGTAGCAATTTTTCGCTCACCAACCACAACGCACCCCTGTTCGCCCCCAAAAAGGGTATCGTAGGTTTCGACCTGAACAGCGTGGTGCAATACCTGATGAGCAATTATCGCGTGCCTCCTGGTAAAATCAACATCGGGGTAGCGTTTTACGGCCGCAGCCTGAAAACCCGCAATGAACCAGACTTGCACGTGACCTCCCGCAAGGTACCCGATTCCTTTACTTTTCCCGACGCGAAAGGTGCTCCTTCTTTTTACTCCATCATCGCAAATCAAAGCCTTTTCAACTACTACTGGGACGAACTGGCCGAGGCTCCCTATCTGAAAGGGAAAAACTCGCTGAACACCTTCGTTACTTTCGACGACGAAAACTCCGTGGCCCGCAAGGCGCGGTATGTCCTCGACAACGGCTTAGCCGGCGCTATCGTCTGGGACATCACCGGCGACTATGTGGAAACGGAGCCAGGCTCGAAGCTGGTCGCCTGGACGCCGCTGGCGAAAGCCCTCTCTGACGCACTCTGCAACCGCTGGGTTTTCGGCAGCGACAAAAGCCCATCAGCGATTTTCAGCCTCCGGCAAACGGAAAAACTACCCTTGCTCCTGCCGCGGGTGTACCACCGGACTTATGCACCGAGGCTTGCCAATACTTTCCACCCCATTTTATCAAAAAAAGAAAAACGCCGCCTGAAAAAGCAGTGGAAACGCTCGCAGCTTAAGCAGCGTAAAAAGGTGCAAACGGGCTTGCCTCACCGCTACTTCGACGGTGGCTGGTGATTGCAACTTGTGCTTTTTGCCGTTTTTTCTATAAATTTGCTGCCTTCCCCCCCTCATTTGCAGACATCCCTCCTCTGCTGATTCCTCGAACCCGCTCATTTTTTTATCAAATAGTAAACATGACCAAAGCATCAGCAACGAGCCTCGTGATGGTATTGGTGAGCTGCCTTTTCGCCGGCACGGCGCTGCTCGGGCAGTCCATTTTCATCAATGAATTTATGGCGTCCAACGCCGGCATACTGGCCGACGAGGCCGGGGAATACGACGACTGGGTGGAACTGTACAACGCCGGCACAGCCCCCGTGGACATTGGCGGCATGTACATCACCGACAATCTGACGGACTCCACCAAATGGCTAATTCCGGCAAATAACCCCGCTGCCACGACCATTGCCGCAGGCGGCTATCTCATCCTGTGGTTCGACAAAGAACCAGCCCAGGGCGCACTTCACATGGATGCCAAACTGAGCGCCGGGGGCGAGTCTATCGGCCTGTTTGCCGCCGATGGCCAAACCCAAATTGACGGGTTAGACTTCGGCCCGCAAACGACGGACATTTCTTACGGCCGGTGGCCCGATGGGAGCGGTTCTTTTCAGTTTTTCGCACTTCCCACACCGGGGGCCACCAATAACAACAGTACGGTCACTAACCCCGTCGAAACACCCACGGCCTCCATGCCGGGAGGTTTTTTCAGCAACCCCATGACGGTGAGCCTCAGCTC
Source organism: Saprospiraceae bacterium (assembly GCA_004297645.1). Taxonomy (GTDB): domain Bacteria; phylum Bacteroidota; class Bacteroidia; order Chitinophagales; family Saprospiraceae; genus UBA6168. Next base: position 1,603 of record SCUG01000689.1, read on the forward strand.
TGCGACGCCGGGAGCCACCATTCGTTACACGCTCGACGGGAGCGAGCCTTCGGCAAACTCAGCACTGTATAGCAGCCCGCTTTCCATTGCGCAAAACACGACGCTGAGGGCACGGGCTTTTGCCGCCAACCACCCGGCGAGTGCAGTTTTCACCGTCACGTACCTATTCGAGGCGCCACATGATTTTGTAGTGGTGGCGCTGTCTTTTGAAAATGCGGATTTCTTCGACCCGGACACGGGCATTTATACCAACTTCACTGAAAACTGGGAACGGCCGGTGCATGTGGAGTTATTCGAACCCGGTGGGCTTCCGGGTTTCAGCGTGGATGCCCTGGCGGAAATCCATGGTTCCAGCAGTGCGGAGTTGCCCGAAAAATCGCTGAAAATAAAAGCTAAGGCCAACGGTGCTAATCAGGGTATCCCCTACCCGATTTTCCCCGATTTACCGTTTGAAGAATACCAAACTTTCTTGCTGCGCAATGATGGGCAGGACTGGAACACCACCATGTTTCGCGACGCATTTGCCGTCAGCCTCGTGGGCGATTTGAGCGACGCCGGCGGCATCATTCAGCCACCGAAGCTCCATTTGCAGGCTTTCCGTCCCGGCCTTGTTTTCCTCAACGGCCAATATTGGGGCATCCATAATTTGCGGGAGCAAATAACGACGAGCTACATCGAACAGCACTTTGGCCTAAAGGAAAGCGACATGGATTTTTTAGAAAACAACTCTGAGGCACGGGCCGGCGATTTCGAGGAATGGAACGCTTTGACAGATTTTTTAAACAACAACGACTTCGGCAGTGATGAAAAATTCAGCGAACTGGCCACCAAAATTGACATGCCGGAATTCCTGGACTACCACCTCCTTTACATCCTGACGGACAACCCCGACTGGCCAATTTATAACGTCAGGAGGTTCCGGGAGCGGGCGCCCGGCGCCAAATGGCGGTACCTGACCTATGATTTCGACCTGGCCTTCGGCCTGCTCGATTATCAGCCGGGCGGCTCAGGGTGGAACACTGGAAATGCCTCCAACAATTCCTTGGCCAGGGCATTAGACGCCACCGCCACTAATTGGCCCAACCCGAACTGGGCCACCCTGCCTTTTCGGAAATCCATAGAAAACGCGGGCTTCCGCCACGACTTCATCAACCGCACAGCCGATTTTCTGAATGTCCTTTTTTCGGCCGGCCGGATGAATGCACGCATCGCTGAATTCGAGGCCCTTTATCAGCCCGAAATACCGAGGCATTACAATTTTTGGAACGGTGGCTTCAATCCCTGGGCCGCCAACGTTGCCATACTGCACAAGTTCGCCACAGAGCGGCCAGCCTTCGTGCGGCAGCACGTCATTGACCAGTTCAGCGAGGTCACTGGCACCGCAACCGTGACGCTGCAAACCGAGCCTGCGGAGGGCGGCACGATATATTTCAGCACGATGACACCCGAAAGTGACGGCCTGCCGTGGAGCGGCGAATATTTCACCGGCGTGGAAATACCCGCCGTTGCCGTGCCCGCCCCCGGCTATGTTTTCGCAGGCTGGTCGGACCCGGCAATGAGCAATACCGCTGCTTCGGCTCTTACGCTCAGCGGCAACGAGACGCTGACGGCTTATTTCGAACAAGGCTCTACCGCCGGCAATAATATCGTCATCAACGAAATAAACTACAACTCGCCCGGCGACCCCAACAGCGGCGACTGGGTGGAGTTGTACAATCCACAAGGCGGCGCGGTGAACATCTCCGGCTGGGTTTTCAAAGACCAGAGCGGCCAATATTTTAGCCTGCCGGCAAATACCATCATGGCAGGACACAGCTACTTAGTGCTGGTGGAAGATGCCGCGGCTTTTACGGCAGTGTATCCTTATGTCACCAATTTTATAGGCGATTTCGGCGGAGCCATTCATAGTTTTAAACTGAGCAACAGCGACGAATTGGTGGTGCTGCAAAATGCCGCCCTGCAAGTCATTGATTACGTCCATTATTACGACAATACCCCGTGGCCGGCAGCGGCGGATGGCGGCGGCCCCTCCCTCCAATTGATAAACACGCAGCTCAACAACACCCTGCCACAGTCGTGGAAGGCAGAAGCTCCAACGCCCGGCCTGCCCAATGTGCCCATCGTAAAACAGAACCAGACCATTGAGTTTACCGCCATCGGCGGCAAACAGACGGATGATGCTCCATTCGAACTCATGGCCACCGCCACGAGCGGGCTGCCCGTAAGTTTCAGCATTCTCTCTGGCCCGGCCACCTTAAACGGCCACACCCTCACCTTGAGCGGGCTGCCGGGCACCGTCAGCGTAGAGGCCGTGCAGCAGGGCAGTCTGCTCTGGAACCCCGCCCCACCGGTGGTGCAATCGTTCGACGTGAGCCTGCCGCCCCCTACTGAGGGCATTGACCTGCAACTCAGCATGAGCGCCGCCCCGGCCACCGTGACACAATTCGGCAACGCTTCGTTTACCGTCACGCTTATTAACGCCGGGAATCAAGATGCCCCTGGCGCGGCGGTACATTTTCCGGCGCCCGGTGGAGTGGTGTTTTCAGGCGGAAACGAATACGTTGCATCCACAGGCACGTATGACCAGTTTGGAAGCCAGGTGTGGACGGTGGGCACGGTGCCTGCCGGTGCGATGGAAACCCTCACACTCAACTTTTTTATTTTGGAAAATGCACCGTTGACCGCCTTTGCCGAGGTAAGTGCCTGCGGCGGCCCCGATGCCGATAGTACGCCCGGCAACGGCACCTGCTGCACGCCTGTGGAGGACGACGAGGCCGCCAGTTTCATCCCGTTGCCACCGCCACAAAACCAAAGCATTACGTTCGACTTTATCCCCGACAAGCTGACTACTGGTGAGCCGTTCGGCATTTCGGCTACCGCATCGAGCGGACTGCCCGTCAGCCTGACGTTGGTCTCTGGCCCAGCCTCGCTCAACGGCACAACGGTCACACTGAATGGCACACCCGGCACCGTCATCATTCGGGCCAGTCAGGCGGGCAATATTGCGTACAACCCGGCACCCGATGTTCACCGCACTTTCAACGTATTGGAGCCAATCCCGGAGTTGCCCGACCTCGAATTGAGCCTCAGCGCAGGTAGCCCGGTCATCACTTCTTTTCAACCTATCAAAGTCACGATAGCGGTCACCAATACCGGCATACTTCCGGCGAATGGCGTGGTGGTGGCGGCCCCCATTCCGCCAAACTGCAACCTGGCGGCAGCCCTCGAAACTAAAGGAACTTACAACCCCGCTACCGGGAAATGGGCGTTCAGTACCTTAGTTCCCGGTGAAACGGCCACGCTGGAACTGCACCTTTTTGCTTTGCAATACAGCGCACCATTCACTTGGTTCGCGCAAGTTTCCGCTGCCAGCCCCGATGACCCCGACAGCGTCCCCGGCAACAACACCACCGGCCAACCTGCCGAAGACGACGAAGCCCTGCTGACGCTGGGACTCAACGACGTACCCGTTCCTCCCATTCAGGGACAAGATGGGTTCACCGGCATTCCCGCCACGGCGGAATATCTGGCATCGCCACCTGGGGGAAATGCCCCGGCGCTTCCCGGTTTCGGGCTTTTGCCCAACCCCGCTCGTGATTTCACCGAGGTGGATTTGCGGGCCTGTGCCGGGCAACAAGTGCGGCTGTGGGTGGTGGATGCGTTCGGCGCTGTTTTGAAAAAATACCCGACCGGCGAAGTACCGCAGGCATCCTACCGGCTGGATTTGCGCGAACTACCGCCAGGCTTTTACATCGTCTGGGTAGCGGCAGGAGAGCATGCGGCGCAGGCGCTGCCTTTGGTAATATCGCGGGGGTGAGGGCGGTGGCTAACCCCGGCAGGGTTCCAAACCCTGCCGGGGTTTAACTGGGTTTGGAACCCTGCCGGGGTATAACTGCCAAACGATAAATTTTCACCATTTTTGGGCGAACAATCAAATCCACTATGGCGAAACGCAAGCCCAAACTCAAATCATCCCCATCCCTATCCTCTAAAAGCAACTCGCTGCACGCTTACAGTTGGGGACTGTTCGCATTAGGTGTGCTCATTTATGCCAATACGCTTTTTCACGATTACACGCTCGACGACGCCATCGTCATTTACGACAACGAATTCACCACCAAAGGGCTGGCGGGCATTCCCGCGCTGCTGAAATACGACACCTTCCGCGGCTTTTTCAAGGTGGAGGGCAAAGAGCAACTCGTGGCCGGCGGGCGCTACCGGCCACTTACACCGGTGATGTACGCTGCCGGGGTTCAGTTTTTTTCACCAAAAAAAAAGGACAGTTCAGGGCAGGTGGTGAAAGACAAAGACGGCGACACGGTGTTCGACCCGATGAAAGGCAGAGCGGTGAAATTTGTGGGGCACCTCGTCAATGTTTTGCTGTACGGCCTGACGGGAGTCGTGTTGTTTTGGCTGCTGTTGCGGCTGCTGGCCGGCCCTGCCGGCGAATGGAACCCGAAGGGGTATGCGGCCATGGTGGCGCTGGCCGCCACCCTGCTTTTTGTGGTTCACCCGCTGCACACCGAGGTGGTGGCGAACGTAAAAGGCCGGGACGAGTTGGTGAGTTTGTTGGGCAGCCTGACGGCGCTGCTGGTTTCGCTTCGCGCCTTTTATGAAAAAAAACCCCCGCTCAGATTAGCGGCGGCAGGGTTGTTTTTTCTCGCCCTTTTATCGAAAGAAAATGCCATCACTTTTTTGGCGGTGGTGCCGCTGAGCTACTATTTTTTCACCAAAGCTAAGGGCGGGAAATTGATGGTGCAATGCCTCCCGTTTTTGGCGGCAGCCGCCCTTTTCCTCGTGATACGCGGCAGCGTGTTGGGGTGGAGCATGGGCGGCGAGTTGCCGCGGGAATTGATGAACAACCCCTTTCTGAAACTCGCCGGCGGCCAATACGTGGACTTCACCGCCGCCGAAAAATTCGCCACCATTTTTTACACGTTGGGCAAATATGTGCAACTCCTGCTTTTCCCCGCGGCGCTGAGCCACGACTATTACCCCCGTGCCGTGGACATTATGAGCTTCAGCGACTGGCAGGTCATTTTGAGCTTGCTGCTCTACGCTGGTGTGGGCATTTACGCCCTATACCGGCTGCCCAAAAAAGACCCGGTGAGCTTCGGCATTCTGTTTTATTTGGCCACCCTGTCCATCGCTTCCAACGTCGTGTTCCCCATTGGCACCAATATGAGCGAGCGCTTCGTGTACATGCCGTCGGTGGGTTTTAGCTTAGTCGTGGCGGTACTTTTTTACCGGCTTGCTGCTGGAAAAAAAGGACTGGCCAAACCAGCGCTCACCGCTGGGGCAGTGGTGCTGCTGTTGCTGGCGGGCAGGAGCGTCGCCCGCAACTTTGTGTGGAAAGACAACTTCACCCTTTTCACCACCGACGTGAAGACCGTGCCGGGCAGCGCCAAACTCCAAAACTCCGCCGGGGGCGAACTCGTCACGCAGGCTGTAAAACCTGAAAATGCCGCCCGGAAAACGGCGATGCTTCAAGAGGCGGTGCAGCACCTCACCGAAGCTATCCGCATTCATCCGGGGTACAAAAATGCCTTCTTATTATTGGGCAACGCCCATAACTATTTACAGCAATACGAATTATCCGTTCAGTATTTTGAACAGGCCCTGCGGCTCGACTCCGAATATACGGAGGCCCGCACCAATCTGGGCATCACCTGCCGCGAGGCGGGCAGGTATTACGGCGAGCAAAAGGGCGACGTGACCAAGGCGCTGGAATTTTTGGAAAAAGCTTACCAAATGCGCCCCGGTGAATACGAAACGCTGCGCCTTTTGGGGGTGGCTTACGGCATCAGCGGGCAGGGCGCCAAAGCAGTGGAGTTTTTTGAAAAAGCCCTCGCCGCCGAACCTCAGAATGCCGACGCCTTTTACAATTTGGGCACCGCTTACTACCATCAGGGGGAGATAGAAAAAGCAAACGAAAATTTTCAGAAGGCCAAGGCCATAAATCCAAATATCGAGGAAGAGAGGAAAAGACAGCAGGGACAGTAGCGAAGCATGTCGGAAAGTTTCATCATTCCTAAACGCAAAGGTGTGTTTCGTTCTTTGCGCCCTTGCGCCCTTGCGCCTTTGCGTTCAATTACAAGGCACTTGCGCCTTCGGCACAATACAAAAATTTGAATGCTAAGACGCAAAGACGCAAAGGTGTGTTTCGTTCTTTGCGCCTTTGCGCCCTTGCGCCTTTGCGTTCAATTATAAGGCACTTGCGCCTTCGGCACAATACAAAAATTTGAACGCTAAGACGCAAAGACGCAAAGGTGTGTTTCGTTCTTTGCGCCCTTGCGTTCCAATTTTATTTGTTGCGCCGAAGGCGGAAGTGCCTGCTGATACAGCCACTTTCGAAACCAATAACTTGTCAGAATTCGCTTGACTAACCACTTAGAAAAATCTTAAGAAATGCTCTCCGAAAATGCAAATTGCCAGACGAAACGGAACGGGCAGACAACTAAGACGACGTTGGAATTTGGATTTTTACCTAATTTGGCCTGTCTTTGTAAAATAGCCGGAATGGCACTAACCGCTCATTCTTCGATAAAACACTCTTTATGAAAATTTTCTTTGCGAAATTGTGGCAAACGCTGGCCGGGAAAGCACTCCCCGCAATGGCTTTGGTGGCCCTGACCTGTGCTGCCTTTTCTACCGTTCGTGCGCAGACCTGCACCTATTCCATAGATATGTTTGACTCTTTCGGCGACGGCTGGAACGGCGGCGTGCTCATGGTCATTTCCAATGGAGATACCTCCACGCATACATTGCTAAACGGCACCAACGGCTCCGCCAATTTTCAAGTGACCAATGGAGCGCCGCTCATAATGATTTACACCGCAGGCTCATTTGCCTCGGAGGTAGCATTCGATGTGTACGACTCCGACGACATCCTCATTTATACGAGCGGCCCGACAGGATTCCCCGCTCCAACAACCGGGGAAATTTATAATGAACCCGGGTTCTGCCCCAACTGCCCGGCGCCGAACTCCAATCTCGTCGCTATTTTCAATATCACCGACTCTACCGCCCACGTCAACTGGCTCGATGTCATCAATGCCGAATATTACACCTTAGAATACGGCCCTGCCGGTTTTCCTTTTGGTTATGGTCTTTCTTTCGACACGACTACCTCCGCCGCTGACCTCTCCGGCCTGAATGCCGGCGTGACATACGACGTGTATATCGGTGCGGTGTGCGGCATTGACAGCAACAGCGTGTTCATCGGGCCGTACACTTTCACGACGACCTATACACCGGGCAGCCCCGGCGATACCTGCGTTTATACGCTTCAACTTTTCGACTCGTTCGGCGACGGCTGGAATGGCTCGTTTCTGACGGTAACTCACCTTGGTAACTCCACCAACTATGGCATGGCCACCGGTAATTCCATCACCTATACTTTCACCGCTACGAGCAATGTGCCCATCGGGTTTTCGTACACGGCAGGCTCTTTTCAGAATGAGGTGACGTACAACATCCTCGACCCGAATGGCATCGTCATTTTCAGCGACGGGCCGTACCCGGCAACGGGAGATGTGTTCACGACCATCGCCTGCCCGACCTGCCCCGGTCCGCTCGATGCCTGGATGAGCGACGTCAACGCCAATAATGCCACGGTGTCGTGGGAGGCATCGTTCGGTGCAGCCGGCCCTTACATCGTAGAATATGGCCCGCTCGGTTTTACGCTGGGCACCGGCACAGCCGATACACTTTCCGGCAGCCTCTCGTCGGCTACCCTGACGGGGCTTTTGGAAAACAAGTATTACGACGTTTATGTAAAATTAGATTGCGGCACGGAGTTCAGCAAGCCCGTTGGCCCCATAGAGTTTCGTACACTTTGGCTCAACGACATCGGCGTCACGGGCATCACGGCACCCGACCCTTCGTTGCAATGCAACCTCGGCGCAAACGATACCGTGAGGATAGAAATAACCAACTTCGGCCAGTTGCCGCAGACTTTGTTCGAATTTCATTACGCCGTGAATGGCGTACCCGCCAATATTCCGTTGCCGCAGGATGGCCTTTACACCGGCGTCGTCGGCAATGACAGCACGAACACCATTGCTTTCGAAACAACCTGGGATTTTTCGGCCCCCGGCCTGTACATCATCGAGGCATGGACGGTGCTGGAAGGCGATACCGTACCGGCAAACGATACCTTCCGGTACGAAATCCTGACGGCGTTCCCCAAACCGTTGAAGGAAGATTTCGAGGACAATGCCGTGCCCGCTACCTGGGTGCATGACGGATTTATTTATGCCCCCAACTCGCACAACAACCCGACTTATGTTCTTTCGGACAACCTCTATTCCGGCGACCAAAATTTCACCCTCACCACTCAACGCATAGGCCCCATTCTCGATGGCGATTCCCTTACTTTCGATTATAGGTACGTAAACTGGTCAGCCGGAACTATAGCAAAAGAACTGGGGCCGGGTGACACGCTCAAAGTGCAGCTTTCGAATGACTGTGGCGAAACGTTCGAAACCATTTTTAACATTGACGCTTCCAACCACGTCACCTCCACCGATTTTGCACACATCGTTCTCGACATATCGGAATACGACGGCGAAGCCGTCACTGTGCAGTTCCTCGGCACTTGGGGCAGTGGCGATTACTGGCTCGACCTCGACAACATCAACATCCTCGGCTGTCCTCCGTCGCTCAACTTAGTGGGCATCGCCCATCCCTCCGCCGAAGGCGATTCCACCGGCAGCATTGACCTCACTCCCTATTTTGGCACCGGGCCGTATAGCTTCGTGTGGAGCAATGCGGACGGCGACACCATCGCCACCACGCAAAATGTGGCAGACCTGCCCGGCGGCAACTATGCCGTGGAGGTCGTTGATGCCAATGGTTGCTCCGATTTCAAAGAGTTTGAACTGGGCACCTTCGTCAATGACAAACAGGTGGCCATAGCTCCCGGCATCGTCCTCTATCCCAATCCGGCCAGTGACCGGGCTTTTCTGGAAATCGAAATGACAACTGCGCGCGACTACCAGGTCCGGCTGTTCAACACCAGCGGCCAGGTTCTATACACTTGGGCACCCATGAACGACCGCCATTCGAAACTGGAGCTGGATATGAGCCAACAGGCACCGGGCCTGTACATCGTACAAATATTGTCTGAAGGAAAATCTTACCACGCCAAATTGATGGTGGCGCGGTAGGATTTGGCTTTCACCAAAAAAAACTGAAAGCCGCAGGGGTACTTGTGAATGAACAAGTGCCCCTGTTCATTTTAAAACCATCTTGATTTTTAAGTGTATTATACTCGCTCCAACAGGGTTTCCCAGCCTTTGGCAGGGGAAAACTCAGGCAGCATATTATAGCTGAATTCTGCATTCCGAACTTTCGCCAGAGGGCGAACACAAAGGGCATACATCATGAAAATAGGTATCGTCTGTTATCCAACTTTTGGGGGCAGCGGCGTAGTGGCCACGGAGTTGGGGCTGGGCCTTGCTGCCAAAGGCCACGAAGTACATTTCATCACCTACCGCCGCCCGGCGAGGCTGTTGGCTTATCATCAAAATGTTTTTTACCACGAAGTCTCAGGAGAAGATTACCCTTTGTTTGAGTACCCCCCTTACGACACGGCGCTGACGAGCAAATTAGTGGATGTGGTAAAACACGAAAACCTCGACCTGATGCACGTACACTACGCCATACCGCATGCCGCCGTGGCTTACATGGCCAAGAAAATACTGATTCAGGAGGGCCGGTATGTTCCCGTCATCACCACGCTGCACGGCACCGACATCACACTGGTAGGCTCCAACCCCGCCTTTAAGCCGGTGGTAGAATTCTGCATCAACAAATCGGACGGCGTGACTGCTGTTTCAGCGTATCTGAAAGAAGAAACGTTGAGCCATTTCGATGTAGAAAGTGACATTCGGGTGATTTACAATTTTGTAAATTTTGAGCGGTTCAAAAAGGTGGACAAAGGCCACTTCAAAAAGGCCATTGCTCCGAATGGCGAGCGTCTGCTGGCGCACATTTCCAATTTCAGAAAGGTGAAGCGCGTGGAAGATGTGATCCGGGTTTTTCAAAAGGTTTACGAAAAAATCCCGTCGAAGCTGCTCCTCATCGGCGACGGCCCCGAACGCGGCCATGTGGAAGACCTCTGCCGGGAAATCGGCCTTTGCCATGAAGTGCGGTTTCTTGGAAAGCAAGATGCCGTGGAGGAATTGTTGGCCATTTCCGACCTTTTTATCATCCCTTCCGAAAGCGAAAGTTTTGGCTTGTCGGCATTGGAAGCCATGGCTTGCGAGGTACCCGTCATCTCTTCGGATGCAGGCGGGTTGCCGGAGTTGAACATTCACGGCGAAACGGGTTATATCACCTCCATTGGCGACACTGACTCTATGGCGCAACACGCTATCGCCATCCTCAGCGACGACGAGGTGTTGCAGAGATTCAGAAAAAATGCCTTCCGCCGGGCGAAGCAGTTCGACATAGAAAAGATTCTGCCACAGTACGAAGCCTATTACGAGGAAGTCATCGAAAAGTCGTTGATAAAAACGTAGCGGACGATAACGCTGCCCAGCCTTCGGCATGAAGCTTGCCGAACATTATTGCCGGTTTGCCGTTAAGAAAAAAATAAAGCACAATGGCATTCTTGAAAATCTAAAGAATCGCCTTACTTTGCACCCATTATTTTAATGCCTCTATAAATTAGCTCATGAAACAAACTTTACTTTTAGTCTTCTTTGTTTTTTTCACCGCCATATCTGCCACGCAGAGCAAGTCCGGCGGCATTAACATTTGGGGTCTTCAGCCCAATCCCATCGTCACGCAGGTCAAGATTACCATCTATCCAAACCCGGCCACCAACTTTATCAGCATCAACACGGATGACCAGGTGAAACAAATCAACATTTTCAACCTCATAGGTCACAAAGTCAAAACCATCAGCAACGTGGTGAGAAACCAACAATACGATATTACCGACCTGCCCAACGGCATGTACCTCGTTCAGATAGTGGATACGAACAATAAAATAATAACTACGCAACGCATCAGCAAGAGGTAGGTTGTCAGGCCTGCATCACGCGAAGAAGCCCCTTTCCGAATCACCGGAAAGGGGCTTCTTTATATTGGAAAAACGACTCAGGAATTCACCCTCGACTCGATGTAAGCCCGAAGGTCTTCCAGCATTTGCTCCGTCATTTTTTCTTTGGTGTATTGGGGCATGTATGCCCGCTTCCAGGGAATGGGCTGGGTGCCGTAACGGGCTACCTGATAGGCCGAATAGCGCGAATACGTGGGGAAATGCCGGCCAAGAAATTCAAACGAAAGCTTCGAATTGTCGAGGTCAAGGAAGGAAAATCTTTTGTTTTCGTGGCAATGCAGGCAGCTCAACTCGTAAATCATTTTACCCGTTTCGACATTTCCCGTACTTGAAAATCCTGTCTGCCTGTCCTGCGGTGGGTCAACGAAAGTGGCGGGCATGCCAGGCAGATATTTCGACTTCACCAGCGCAATCGTCTGGGCCGCATTTTCCTTCCCTTGCAAAGCCCGGTTGATGCTCAGCCGCTCCTCCGGAGAAAGGTTCAGGTCGTAAATTTTTAGGTCAATGGTCCACAAATAAGCGAGAATGGACTCCAGTTCCCATGCCTCCAATAGCCTTCCCTGCGAGCACTGAGTGGCACAAAGTTGAATGGCCTCGCGTAGGTTGTGGCGGGTGGGTTCCACCAGAGTGCCATATTTTTTGTAGTAATCTCCGTTGTAAAAATTAGTGCGGTTCACGATGCCGTACAATGCACTTCCCTGCACAAAAGGAAGCCCCATTTCACTGTCGTATTTCAGGCGGGCCATGGGATCCACAACACCGGGGTCAGGTTCGTCTCGCTCCACGTTGTGGCAGGCTGTGCAAACGAAATGCTGGCTGATACGGGTGGATTTTCCACCACCGGGCAGCGAGGTGCGGCCTTCCAGGACGAGGTCTTTCCCCACCACGGCGGAAACACCCGGCACGTTCATGTCGGGCAAATGTGGCAATGGCTCATCACCCAGTTCTGCGAGCACCCCGGCAACGGTCATTTCTTCAGCGACTATGGGATGATTGGCATTTTTGCTCAGGCTCGCCAATAAAACGATGATTGCAAAAGCTGCGAATAATAAGACTATTTTTTTCATGGCAACAGAAGATTAAGCCTAAAAAACGCCCATAGAATCAGGCCGGGTTTCAAAGATTAAATATCCGGGAAATGGTAAAGCCAGCGCGAAATTGCCCCTCCAGCCAATTCGAGCGTGTGGCGGGGATATAGTCGGTGGGCATGATGCCGGTGGCGTTGGTGAAATTTAGCTGAAACACATGGCCCCCCGTGTCAAACGCCAAGCCGATGCCAATGGGTGGGTAGTAATTTCCACTTGCCGGTTTAAGGCTACTAAAAGGACTTTGCTGGCCGTTGAGCGGCAAGGCAGCTTCGCCAATAAGGCCTAAGGTTTTGGACAAGCGCAGCCGGAACGATGTGCCGGCATGCACGAGATTGTTTTCCTCTCCGTTGGGCACCACATTGCGGTGGGTCAGTCCAGCGGTCAGTTGCAGGGAAAAACGGTTAGAGAATTTGCGGCCCGCCACGATGGCGAAATGATCCACCATGCGGTGTTGAAATTTTTCAAAATAGTTTAGGCTGGAAGGGTTCACCGATTTTTGAGCAGTGGAAACCGACGCCATTCCCAGCAGAACGAGCGACAGCGGCACCCCGTTTTCCTGTTGTTGAAGAATCCGGTATTTCCCAGATACGGTCACCAATTGCCGGAGCTGTCCGGCACCTTTGGAGCGTGCCGCACCGAGGGTGAGGTTATCGGTGAGGCCGTATTCTAAGCCGAAGGATACATCGGTGGAATTATCCAGGCCGTAAAATGTGGGCCAACCACCTACGTTGCCCGCCACATCGCCGAAGCGATGCGAGATACGGGCATCTAACTTGTATCTCTGAAGCATCTCCACGGAAGGGCTGTTGATGACCCAACGGTCGTTGAAAATATCAAAAACGCCCTCCTGTGCGAGCAAGCATTGGGCGGCGAGCATGCCCAACAGCATAAATAGATAATTTTTCATAACGGCAAGTTCATTTTTACGGGAGCGAATGTTAGCGTCTGGTACCAGCCTATTTTTCCGGATAGCCGAAATAAAGCCAGCATTGGATAACTATTAACTCTTCTTCTGTGAGGGTATCTTTTTGTGATTCAGGGTAAGCTGTTGAATTGGGCGGCATCCCCGAAATAGGGTCTTCCTTTTGATTCACTACCCGGTCGCGAAATGACCCGCTTTCCAGATATGGAGCTATGCCGCCGAAAGTGGAAAAATCACCTGTAGCACCACTACTCGACCCCGTCAGATGGCACCCGGTATAGGCGCAACTGTTATCAATAATATCCTTGACCAAATTGGTGTAGGTGACTTCCAGCGTATCGCATGCTGCCGGGTGTGGAGGTAATGGCAACTCATCATTGGTGCAGGAGTATGCCGCCAGCCAATACACCAGTAGGACGCAAACGCCTATTGGTATAGAAATCGAATTCTTCATGTGCAGATGACAATTTTTACGAGAGGGGACAATTATTTGACAAATTTAGAAAGGTAATGACATTTGACAAATGCCTACAGGGGTTTTGATAGCATTTGCCACGACAAGAAGCGCTTTCTTCTGCCCCCCCCTGATAAACTATTACGGCGTTCAAACGTATTTACTTTCTCCCAAAAACCAATAGTTTTGCAGCAATCATTCAACTTTTATCATAAAATAAACAGTACCTATGTATCCAGTAGAACTAACTACCCCGATGGCAAAAGAACTCAACCGCCTCGGATTCGAAAGCCTCACCACAGCAGAACAAGTGGACGAAGTGATGAATAACCAGGAAGGAACAGCATTAGTAGTCGTCAATTCTGTGTGTGGCTGTGCGGCCGCCAATGCACGCCCAGGCGTGGCACTTTCATTAGATGGTGAAAAAAAACCGCAGAGAATGGTCACGGTATTTGCCGGCGTGGACCGGGAGGCCACCGAAAAGGCAAGAGAATACATGCTGCCCTACCCCCCGTCTTCACCGTCAATAGGGCTTTTCAAGGATGGTAAGCTGGTACATTTTCTGGAACGTCACCACATCGAAGGCCGCCCCGCAGAAATGATCGCTGCCAACCTGAAGATGGCCTACGAACGCTTTTGCTGACCACCAAAACCGGGGGCGAAAGGGCACAAAAAAGAGGTCAAGGCTCTTCGCCCTGACCCCCTGAATAAACACCTAAAACCCTATTAACTTTTTGGCTCATGTAGGTTTAGAGTGAAACCACTTAAACTGCAAGATAAATAAAACAAATTTTGCCCCTCATCGCCGCCTTTCCCGATAGCTATCGGGAGCTCTTCGGGGGAGAGAGACTTGGGGGGCGGCGCAGCCGCCCCCCAAACCCCCTTGGCTTTCACGCTAAGCCTACATGAGCCAACTTTTTATTTCTTGTTTCGCTAAATACTGCTGGTAAATAGCTCGTTGTTTTTCATGTCAGTCAACGTGTATAGGTGTACGGGAAAAGAAATGTTCGCTCAGTGCGGAAAAAATCATAAAAAAGCCTGCCGGAGTTATCCTCCGGCAGGCTTTCTTCTTTCAAAAATAACAGGCGTTCAATCAGCACTTAGCTGATTTTGATGGTTCTGGCAGGCAGTGGCTTTGCTTCGGCCTTTTTTGGCAGCGCCACCACGAGGATGCCATTTTCGTATGTGGCGGAAATGGCGCCGGCATCCACGAAATCGGGCAACACGAAAGAGCGCTCGAAGCCCATGAAGCTGAATTCACGGCGGGTGTACTTGCCTTTTTCCTCTTTTGGGGATTCCTGGCAAGCTGAAATGACCAGCATTTCATTCTCCACCTTCACCTCGAAATTTTCCTTCGCCAGGCCGGGAACCGCAACTTCCACCCGGCGAAATAACGGCGGATGGTTTCGGTGTCCATCTCGTTTTTATAATTCCCACCCATGCTCCCGCCAGTCATCTTCGTAATCCACATCCGGCAGAGTGGGGAGAGTAGCAAAAGTTTTCCCAAGTTTTTCGATAGCCGCCACGGTCTGGGCAAAGACCTTGTCCGTGCTCCAGGCGATGCCGTGAAAGATGGACGGCTGCGGCTCTTTCATGCCGATGAGGTAGTACCCGCCATCAGAAGCCGGGCCAATGACAAAGTCGTGGGAGGTGAGGTACTCAAAGGCCTGTTCGATGATTTCAGGCCGGAGGCCCGGAATATCGCCACCGGCCAGCACGGCCTTTGAATGGGCAAGCAACACCGCCCCGATGGCGTGGGCCATGCGCTCGCCGATGTCCGCGCCGCTTTGCTTTTTTTTGATAAAAGCGGCCTCCGGCCAGCCATCGTTTTTTTCGATGAAATGGCTGTAAAAAACATACCGGCATGCAGCCACATCGAGGGCAACGTCGCGGGTGTGGGCAAGCAGGGTCTGGTAGATTTTCAGAGCCATGTCATCGCCTGCCGTTGCGGCGATGCGGGTTTTGACTTTTCCGGGCGTTAAGTTTTTTATGAAAAGAATAAGTGCCGCTTGGGTCATGGAAACAGGTTGTACTTCAGAATGCAAAAAATGGCGTGCAGGCCGTCCTGCCAGTTGATTTTTTTGCCCTCGGCGTAAGTGCGGCCGTAGTATGAAATGCCCACCTCGTAAATGCGAACGCCGGGGATGCGGGATATTTTTGCAGTGACTTCCGGCTCGAAGCCGAAGCGCTGTTCGCACAAGTCAAGACCCTGAATAACCTCGCGGCGGAAGAGTTTGTAGCAGGTTTCCATATCGGTGAGGTTGAGGTTGGTGAAAGCGTTGGACAAAGAGGTGAGAAACCGGTTGCCGATGGAGTGCCAGAAAAACAGCACCCTGTGCGGCCCCCCGCCCATGAAGCGGCTGCCGTACACCACGTCCGCCACGCCTTCGAGCAAGGGGGGCAGCAGCCGTTTGTATTCCCGCGGGTCGTATTCGAGGTCGGCATCCTGAATGATGACGAAGTCGCCGGTGGCTTGCCGGATGCCCGTGTGCAGTGCAGCACCTTTGCCTTTGTTTTTTTCGTGTTTCAGGTAGAGAATGGGCATGCCCGGATGTGCGTTTCGAAAGACCTCTACCGCCCGCTCCGTGCCGTCGGTAGATGCGTCGTTGACGACAATCAACTCCTTCTCCATGCCCGCCGGCAAGCCGGCTTGCCGCACCCTTTCGAGTATGGATTCGATAAAGTGCTCTTCGTTGAAAACGGGTAAGACGATGCTGAGTTTCATGCGTTAGCGGGCTTTAATTTTGCAGCCGTTCAGCCACTTTTCCCAAAAGCGATTTCTTGACGGGCAGGGCTTTGCAA
>SCUG01000690.1 GCA_004297645.1 Saprospiraceae bacterium
GATTAAAAATTTTTAAAAACAAGCCCCAAAAACAGGGGACGGGACAGTTCCTAACTTCGGACATTGTTTCACCTGGGCAAAAGCATTTCCAATCAGAGCTCCATTAGTAAATTGATACTAACCAAGTTCGGTAAGCAGTCTGAGCCGGGTCGAATCTTGGAAACAAGCATTGGTGGGGGGCAGATGTACCTTGCCCTACCCCGTAACATGTACCACTTTCACCAAAAGCAGATTGCCGGGTGCGACGCCTGCATGGAAAAGCTGCTCCAGGAAAAAGTGGAGCAGACCGGGCAGAGCCTGCCCCGAAACCTCGGGGTGGAATTGGTCTTTGAGCCCGAAAAAAAAACGGCGGCGCAACAAGGACATAGGGTTCGATTCGGCAAAGTTCGCCTACCAACTCAGCGACGGGGTGGGCCTGATGCAAATAGACGGCATCAGTTATAGCACCATCCTGACCTTGCTGGCAGAAACGGGCGTGAACCTGGATGACTTCCCTACTTCCGACCACTTTGTCAGTTGGATGTGCATCAGTCCGAACAAAAAAATCACCGGCGGCAAGGTCATTTCCAGCCATACCCGAAAAAATAGCTGCGCTTTGGCTTATGCCTTTCGGCAGGCTGCCAATACCGCCGGCAATCAGAAAGACACTGCACTGTCCCACTACTTTCACCGCTTTGCTTTTCGTAAGGGAAGAAAGGCCGCCATCATGGCGACTGCCCGAAAAATGGCGGTGACCGTTTACAATATGCTGCAAAAGGGACAGCCTTACAAACCCGAAACCTTGGAAGATTATCAGGAAAACTTACGTGCCCAAAAAGTCAACAACATTCAAAGAACTATTGGCCAATCAGGAATAAAAGCTGAGGAACTGGCTTTTGGATAATTGGCGCTTATTGTTTCGATTTCTCGCTCATTGCATAGCGCTTGTCGCTTTGCACTGTGGGCTTATTCTATCACCTGAAGCTGTTCTGTTTTAGGTGAGTTACATTTTCGGCTCATGTAGGTTTAGCGTGAAAGCCAAGAGGGTTTTGGGGGCGGCGCAGCCACCCCCCAAACCCCTCTTGGCTTTCACGCTAAACCTACATGAGCCACTATTTAATTGTTGGACGATGAGGGATTCACCAATGACCGCTTTTATGGCAACACCGTTTTTTTCAATATTCTGAAAACATGGTTGGGCATGCAAGGCATTGGCAGGATTGGGTGGTTGATTGGTATTGACAGTTGCAAACGATGGCATTTTTACTGCGTTAATGGCGGGCAAATTTGAAAGCGGCACAGGCATATCCTTGTCCACCACTAATTTTTCACCAAAATAAGCCTTGCATGCATCGAAGTTCTCCTGTGTCCCCGGCACGGCCCAAAGCCGGTCCGAAGACAGCCATGTGCTGCCGGGGATTTTTTTCACAGAGGCTATCCACTCCTTCTCCCCGGCAGGTACTTGTAGAAATACCATTCTATCCTCTCCGGGCGAACGCCTTGCAACGACCACATTCTCCCGTTGGGCGGTGTGTGCAGGCTTTTGTACCGGCGGCGGTGATGTGGCCATTTCGGTACCTGCCTCCACAATTTTGAAATTGGCGGAAAGGCCAGGTTTCCAGTTTTTCGGTAAGTAATCCCCTGGGATGTCCGAAGGCAGGTCGAATGAAAACCTCACCTGTTCGCCAAGCCACTCCTTCAATTGCAGGGCTACTGATTTTGAAAGGGGCAGGCTCCAATATTTTTCCTGCTCGTTCCAGGCCCTGCCGGGGATGCTCTTTATTCTTTCTATCCAATCCTTCCGTTGCCAGGGGACGAAGGCTTTCATGCGATATTCCCATTCCCGTTTTAAGGAACGGCGAAATAATAAGTTGTAGGAATTTGGGTAGCGGATTTTGTGCTTTGGCAAGGCGTAAAAATGGAAGCATAGCAGCGCTACGTGACCATTTTTGCAACGTAGCCAAAGTGCAAAAGACGCAGCCAAAACTTACAAGTTATTGTTTCGCCGTTCCTAAGCAGATGACTTCTCTGGCTTCTTTTTTGGGGGATTTGGATGGTTCCTCATTTTGCTTCTTGCCGGAAAACTCCGGCGATATTTCCACCTCGAACATTTTCTTCAGATGTTGAAATGCTTCGGAAGTGTACGGCACATGCCAGCAGTGGTGCGTTTTGCTCCACCGCCTGCCTTCAACTTGTTTGATTTTGGAAATAACCGCCTCGTCAAACGGGCAATGGACTTTGATGCGGCGGGCGCCCCGGTGGTACAAAGGGGAGACGGTGACTGGAGGTTTGGTTATTTTTTGATTTTCGTGGTGCGCCAAATTTGAACTTTATCTGCGTTTTTCCGTACATATCGCCCGGAATCCTTCCGCTGATTTTTCAATTCTCAAACCCACCACATCATGCGTCATTTTCCACTCTTCTTTTTCATTTTTAATGCTGGCGTTTTGGCCAACGGCCAGGGTGGGTGGCAGCCCACCGATGCTCGCCTTACCACGCCATGGGCCGGACAGGTATCGCCACAGAATGCCTTGCCGGAGTATCCCCGCCCCACCATGACTCGCACAGACTGGATGAACCTCAACGGGCTGTGGGATTTTAGCATAACGGACACTGATGCGGCCAAGATTTCTTTCGAAGGTAAGATTCTTGTGCCCTACCCGGTGGAATCGGCACTATCGGGCGTGGGGCGAAAGGTGAAGCCGGAGCACCTACTCACTTATGAGCGCAGTTTCAACTTGCCCAAACAATGGGCCGGGCAGCGAATGTTGCTCCATTTCGGAGCGGCTGATTGGGCTACCAAGGTGTTTGTTAATGGCGAAAAAGTGGGCGAGCACCGGGGCGGCTACGACCCGTTCAGCTTCGACATCACGCCGCACCTGAAGGGCAGCGGATACCAGCAACTGCGGGTGCAGGTGCGCGACCCCACCGATACCGGGGGGCAGCCCACCGGCAAACAACGCCTTGACCCCCACGGCATTTGGTACACTGCCTCCAGCGGCATTTGGCAAACAGTGTGGTTGGAGCCGGTACCGCATGGGTACATCACCAGCTACCGGGTGGAGCCAGACATAGACAAAGAGCGTATTCTGATGCACGTGGAAACGGCAGGTGTCATCCCGTTCGATGTGAAAATACGGGCCAGAATTTTTCAGGATGGCAAATTCCTGGGGGAGTCGGCTGGCAAGCCCGGTACACCGCTGCTTCTCAACGTGCCCAACCCACACCTCTGGTCGGTGATTGACCCCTACCTGTACGACCTGGAAATTGCGCTGACCGATGGCTCTAAGAAACCAGCGGACGAAGTGAAGGGATATTTTGGCATGCGCAAAATATCGTTGGGCAAAGATGAAAACGGTATCATCCGCTTACTGCTCAACAACAACTTCGTCTTCCAACTCGGCCCGCTCGACCAAGGCTTTTGGCCTGATGGCCTCTACACGCCACCCTCGGAAGAGGCGATGGTACATGACCTGCAAATCCTGAAAGACATGGGTTTCAACATGGTGCGTAAGCATGTGAAGGTGGAGCCGGAGCGCTGGTACCACCTCTGCGATAAGATGGGCATGCTCGTATGGCAGGATATGCCAAGTGCGGCGAACTTGACGGACGAAGACCGGCAGCAGTTTAAATGGGAACTAAAAGCGTTGGTGGATGCCCGGTTCAATCACCCCAGCATCGTCATGTGGGTGCCTTTCAACGAGGGTTGGGGGCAGCACGACACCGAAAATTATGTTGAGTTGATAAAAAAATGGGACCCTACCCGCCTGGTAAATAATGCCAGCGGCTGGACGGATTCGGGCACCGGCGATGTGCTCGATATTCACGCTTACCCCGGCCCTGCCATTCCGGAGCCGCAGGAAAACCGGGCTTTGGTGCTCGGCGAGTTTGGTGGTCTGGGGCTAAATGTGCCTGGCCATCAGTGGGCCTCCGCCGGATGGGGGTATGCGCTCATTGCATCGCCGGAGGCTTTGCTCTCGCAATACGAAGAACTTTACCGGCAGTTGTATCCGATGGTGGCGCAGGGGTTGAGTGCGGCGGTATATACGCAGGTTTCGGACATTGAGACGGAAAACAACGGCCTGATGACCTACGACCGCAAGATGGTGAAAATGGACCCCACACTGCTGGCGCTGGTGCATGCAGGATACCTCCCGCCTAAGCCGGTGGGGGCCACCCGCATCTTTGCCAAAAAATACGAGCTGCAATTGACGGCGGCGAAGCCAGGCGCTGACATATTTTACACCTTCGATGAAAACACGCCCCGCGAAGCGTGGGTCAAATACCAGGCTCCCATTGTTTTGAAAAAATCGAAAACCATTTATTGCCGGGCGATGTGGCCCAACGGCAAGTCCAGCCATGCCGAAAGTTATTCTTTTAAAAAAGTGAAAGCCGCCGGCTCCAGGCCGCCCCGAAAGGTGTCGCCCGGTTTGAACCTCCGCCTTTACGAAGGCAGTTGGGACAGCCTGCCCGATTTCAGCCTGTTGCAGCCTGCGGCGGAGCGGACGGTTGAGGCAGTCAGCCTTGATGACATGGAAAAGCAAGAAGATTTCGGTTTGGTGTTCGAGGGGTACATTGAGGTGCCAACCACGGGTACCTACACCTTTCACTGCCGCTCCGACGATGGCTCCCGCTTAGGCGTTGCAGGGCAGGTGCTACTTGACAACGACGGTATCCACGGCATGCGGCAGGAAAGTGGCAGCATCGTCCTGAAGAAGGGCAGGCATCCGCTCCGATTGGAATATTTCCAAAAGAAAGGCGGTATGGGGTTGGAGGTCAAATGGGAAGGGACGGATGGTATAATACAGCCGTTGCCCGCTGGCGTATGGAGTCATTGAGGGACGGGGTCAAAGGTGCCACCACAATGACAAGGTTGTCAGAGTTTTCAATTCCCACCTATTTCAAAACGAGGCAATACCGTAATACCTCAATACAATATCTAAAACGGCAGGTCATCGTTCACTTGCACGGGTTCGTCGCTGGCGGAGGGGAAGTCCATATCGCTGGCGGGGGGTGGTGGAGTGGTGGAGGAAGCAGCTTGCACCCCCTCGAGGCGCCAGGCATTCAGGTTGGTGAAATATTTACCCTGCCATTCGCGGCCACGCAGGTCAAAATGCACCTTGATGGGTTGGCCTTCTTCGTAAGAATCGAGGAGTGCGCAGCGGTCTTGCGTGAGCTGGAATTTGATGAACTGAGGGTAATTACCATCCTCGATTTC
The DNA here is from genome assembly GCA_004297645.1 of Saprospiraceae bacterium. Lineage (GTDB taxonomy): Bacteria > Bacteroidota > Bacteroidia > Chitinophagales > Saprospiraceae > UBA6168. The sequence continues at coordinate 5,198 of SCUG01000690.1, forward strand.
GATGACAAATTCGCGTGCCTGAAAGGATTGTGTTTTGCTCTCGGTGTCATATTTTTTCAATAACTTTCCTTC
>SCUG01000069.1 GCA_004297645.1 Saprospiraceae bacterium
TGGTTCTGGCTGCACTGGCTTAGGCTATCCCGATTACTCGGATGGCTAAGGTTTAATAGCAAATGTCAAATGGACAAAACCTGGCGTTCAAAAGTATAAACATCGAAATTCATTGCCCTCACTATTTGTACTAAGCCTATTTGGTTCTGGCTGCATCCCGATTACCCGAATGGCTAAGGTTTAATAGCAAATGTCAAATGGACAAAACCTGGCGTTCAAAAGTATAAAGCACGGTATTCTTCAAAAAAAATGTCAGCGAACTTTTTAAACCCAGTTCAGCGCAACGAGAAACCGCCTCACCTTCCACCTTTCACCACTAATTTTTGCGACTGAATGCCCGCTGCGGTTTTCAGGTGCACGAAATAGATGCCTGTAGAAAAGTCCTGTGCCTGGAGGAAAAGATTGGAGCTGCCTTGTGGCAACTGCCCGTCGAAGAGTGTGGCCACTACCCTGCCCCACACGTCCACCACTTCGATGGTGGCCCACATAGAGGTGACCAAAAAAATGGGTACGACCGTCAAGGCGCTGGCGGGATTGGGATAAATGGGCGCCAACTCTATTGCTGCAAAATCCACGGTGGACGTTGGAGTGGCGTCAATGGTAAAATGGTAATACCCGGCCGGCGCCGGCAAAGGCCGCACTTGCGTTTTGCCGGAGAGAGCCGTCGCATGAATGTAATAAAACACCTCAGTGCTATCGTCTTGGTGCGGGATGTATGCGCTCCAGGTATTGGCGGCTGAGTCCGTCAGCGACATACTCACAGGTATGTAGGGCAGCAGCGTATCGGTGGTAAAATAGACTTCGGCACTGCTCACGCCGGAGAGGTGCTGGATTTTTGCATCCACTTTGTAATCGCCCTGGAGTTCATTATCGTACACATCACGCAAGCGCTGGTGCACAATCAGCAAGGGGTCAGCCACACCTATTTCGCGCACGATGCAGTGCAGCGCACCGGAGGCCCAAATCATTTCGTTGCAGTCTATGCCCACCACTTTGTAGCCTGGGAAATTCTCGCGATAAATGCGCAGGGCCGTGGTATCGTATGCCTCTTCGTAAAGCGGAATGATGATGGTTTTGTTGACAAAAACCGAGTTGGTGTAAGTGCGGTAATCGCCGCTGGGCGGGTAGCTTCCGTTGGCGGCCGGAGGTTGCACCACCCGCACTACTTTGTATGGCTCCTCGAAAGTAGAGTTGAAATTGCCGAGGACGTATTCGATGTTGGCCTCTATTTGCGGGCCATCCGCCACGTTGGCGGGGTATTGCCCCACGAGCAGGGTTTCTTCATCTAACAGTTTCATGTGCATGTCTATATGGTGGATGCCGTCGAAAGGCAGGGTCTCCATTTTCACAAACCTGTTGATGCCCATGAACAACTGCATGATTGTGTCTATTTCAGCCTCGTCGTGCGGGCCAACTCCGTAATTATTACCGGGCTTGTTTTCGTTGAGTATCAATTTGGAGGCGAAGGCATTTCCCTGTCCGTCGGACATGAAATTGCCGCCGGTATTCACCATGTCGTAAGGTGGTACGGTGGTGTTGTACACGGGTATGCCAAGGTAATCGCCAAGGGCATCGGGAAGCACGTTGTCCAGCGGGCGGGTAGGCCGGTTGTAAATCCAGTCTATAAAATAAAGCTCAGCCACGTCGTTGGCATAGACACAGTTGGGACCATAGTCACGCATCCACACCGAGTTGTTGGGTTCGATGACGAACTGCACGTTGTCCAAGCTAATGCCACTGCCGAGCAGGGTGTTTTTGGCCTCAGTCTGAGTGGCGGAATCGCGGCAAACGATGAGGACAGGCACCTCCTCTTTGGCATACCGCACTATTTCTTTCAACACATTGGGGAAGCTGCGCCAGGTGATAGTGAGGCCTTGCAACTCTTCCCATTCGGCCATTGCCCTGACGGGGTTTGGCGGAGGCTCAGGAATGAAACGCATCTGGCCGGGGCTGACGAACGATTGCCATTGCATCATGGCGGTTTCGCCGGCCGTCATACCTACGGGCAATATGTCGCGCTGGGCCAGTAGAAAAGTCGAGAAAAGGAGGAAGGGAAGTAAGGGTCTGATTTTCATACCAAATAGGTTTTGCTGTAAAATTAGGGAATTGGGGATGCACCTCCCATGAACAAAAAGTCGCTTATTGGCCTATTGATTTTTTTATTAAAAAACTGGAGCTATCAATAAGTTTGCACCCGCTAAGTAACGTGTTCGAAATAAGATGTTTTTTTTGAGGCCGCCTCCGGCGGCCTCAAAAAAAACACACATCTTATTTTGCGCACGTTCCAAAGCAAAAGCCGGTGATAAATTTAGAAACCCGGCTTCCTTCCGCCATTGACCGTTATAATCCATTCAGGCATGAGGCTGTTGTTGATATTGTGGATGACTGTTTTTTTGCTTTCCGGCTGCAAACACAGCCAAAAGAAAATCCCCCGCCTACCCGGTATTGAAATTTTCTTCGAAAATGCTACTATTGAAAAAGAATCCGGCGACTGTGCCGGCGACACCGGCTCCTGTGCCAGAGTCTCGCTCCGCTTCCCGATGGCCAAAAAGGGCTACCCGGCGCTGACTAAAGCTATCAATGATACCCTGCTTACCTGTCTCATTCAGCAATTGTCATTGGAAAAAACAGCCGGGCCGGTGAGTATGGCCCAATTGGATTCTGCCGCGGGCGCCTATATTGCGGAGTGGCAGGAAGAGCGGGGCGATGCCACTGAATCCTGGCAGTTTTTAGCCGAAGGCGAAGTTGTCATGCAGACGGATAAGGTGGCGGTGGTTTTCCTGTCCATTCGCTCTTGCTCTGGCGGCGCACTGCCCGGCACTTCCGTCACCACTTTCAACTTCGACCTGAAAACTGGTAAAACATTGCGGTTGGAAGACTTTATCACCAATTTGCCGTCGCTGCAAATTGCTGCAAATAAGAAATGGAAATTCCCTGATTCAGGCGATGGCCTGATTACAACTGAAAATGCACAGCCTCGCAATTTTGAACTCCGGCACGATGGCATCTATTTTTGGAATCTGCCGCCGGAGTATGGCTTCTCCTCTCCTACCACGAAGTATTTCGCACTTACTTA
>SCUG01000691.1 GCA_004297645.1 Saprospiraceae bacterium
ATTTCTTTGGTCACGCCGTCCACATTTTCCACCCGCATGGTGACGATGGGCACGAGCTGTTTGATGGGCAGGCCGCTGGCCAACGTCAGCTTCGCCACTTCTTCTTTTTGGGCAGGCTGAATGTCGAAAACTATCATGTTCGGCACATTGCCCGTGCCAGCGTATTCCACTTGTTTGAGGAGGAGGTCTTTCACCAAAAACAGGGTCGAAATCAGCGCAGCCCCCAGCCCGATGGTGACGATGAGGATGAGGGTCTGGTTGTTCGGGCGGTACAGGTTGGCGATGCTTTGCCGCCATAAGTAGCTCCACCTCGTGGGGAACCACCGCCGCACGGCCCAGGTGAGCAACTTCGCCACCCCCGCTAAAGCCAGAAACGCCAGCCCCACGCCGATGGGGAAAAAGAGGGCCGTCAGCTCTCTCGTTTGTATCAGCGTGAAGCCGCAGACGAACAGGAAAATCAGCCCATAAACTACCCACCGCAAGGGGTCGCGGCCGGAGGTGTCCTCCTCGTACGAGGCGCGAAGCGTGCGCAACGGCGATACTTTGCGGATGCCGAGCAATGGCAGCATGGCAAACAAAATCGTGATGCTCAGCCCGGTGAGTATGCCCGAACCGATGGCACTCCACGACACGGCGGAGCTGACATTTGCAATGGGCAAAAAGTCGCCCAGCACGGTGGGCAGTGCCACCTGCAAAAGGCTGCCGGTGAATGCACCCAATATGCCGCCTGCCAGCCCCAGCACGACAACCTGAATAAGGTAGATGCGAAACGCCTGCCCGCCTTTGATGCCGAGGCATCGCAACACGGCGATGCTCGCCATTTTATCTTTTATGTAAATGTGCACCGAACTCGCCACCCCTATACATCCCAGCAAGAGGGCTATGAAACCCACGAGATTCAGGAAGGTGCGCATATTGCCGAAGGCATTCGAAACGCTCTCCTGCCGGCCGGCGACGGTTTCGGAATCGAGGGGAGTGTTTTCGAGGATGGGGCCTACGCTGTTTTTCACCAAAGCCTCCACATCTGTGGTGGCGGGAAACTGGAAAAAGTATTGGTACCAAATCAAACTGCCGCGCTGCACCAGCCCGGTTTGCTGCAAAAAACTTTTCGGAATGTACACCACCGGTGCCACGGAACCTGCGATGCCCGCCCTCCCCGGTGCGGCATTGAGGCGGCCTTCGATGACAAACGGCACGGTGCCCACCCGCACGGTGTCGCCCGGCACCAGGCCGAACTGGAGCATCAGCGTCTTTTCCACGAGGGCGATTTGGTGCCCGGAGGTTGGTGCTTGGTGATGGGCCGAGGCTTCCCGATAAGTTTTTTCAGCACCGGGGGGCTGGGTCGAGAGTTTGCCGTAAAATGGAAATTCACCTTCGAGGGCGCGCACCTGTGCCAGCCGTGTGCCCCCGTTTTTGGGAAAATAAACCATGGAAACGAGGCTCATAACCTCCGCCTGGCGCAGGCTTCCGAGCGTGTCGAGCGCTGTCAGAATCGTATCGGCAGCGGGCTGGTTGCCCTCCACGATGAGGTCGGCACCGAGCAGACTTTTGGCCTCGGTGGCGATGTCTTTTTGGAGGTTTTCGCTGAACGAGTTGATGGCCACCAATGCGGCGATGCCTATGACGATGGAAGAGATGAACAGCAACAGGCGGCCGCGGTTGCGGCGGCTGTCGCGCCAAGCCATTTTCAGCAGCCAGTATTTTACGGGTTTTGACAAGGTGAATTGGTTGAGTGTAGTTGAATTGGTAAATCAGGGGCGGGCAAAAATACGAGACGGGTCTTGTAATCAGCGCTTCGATGGGGTAAAGAGACTACAAACAAAGACCAATGCCCGAAATTTCCCGTTTTAAACAACTCTCAGGTACTTTTGTGTTTTGAAAAAGCTGAGATTTATTTCCCGCTCTAAACCTCCGGCAATTGTTTATCAATAAAAAACTGGTAGCATGCTTTCGGTAAGATTTTTCTTGATTTGGCTGCTTTTTGTCCCGGTATGTCTGATGGCTCAGCCAGCCCATAGCTGGCTGCGCAAAGGCGACAGTGCCTATGGCAGGAAAAACTTTTCGAAGGCCGAGGACAGCTACCGCCGGGCGCTGGAAAAAAAGCGCACGAACGAGGGTACTTTCAACCTCGGCAACGCCATTTACCGGCAGGAACGCTACGATGAATCGGCCAAACATTTCGAGGCAACCGCCGAAGCCGCCACCGGCAACCAGCTAAAAGCCAAGGCTTTTCACAACCTCGGCAATGCGCATTTCCTCAACAAAGAATACGGCAAAAGCGTGGAGGCTTACAAAAAATCCCTGCGCCTTAACCCCACTGACTTCGACACCAAGAAGAATCTGGCGATGGCCTTGCAGCAAATGAAATTGCAACAGCAACAACAGCAAAACCAACAAAACCAGCAAAACCAGCAACAGAAAGACCAGCAAAACCAGCAGCATAAAGACCAGCAGCAAAATCAGCAGGACCAACAGCCGGGCCAGCCGCAAACACCGAATCAGAAACAACAGAAAAACCAGGAGCAGCCAGAGGATTTGAGCAAGGAAGAGGCCCGGCAGTTGCTCCAAATCATGGACCAGGAGGAGCAGAAGGTGCAGCAAAATCTGCGGAAAGGCCAGACAAGAGAGAAAAAAGTAACCAAAGACTGGTAGCATGTTCACCATGAAAAACTACACTGCTATTTTACTTTTTTTAGCGTTCCTGTTATTCGCCGCCGCCTGCACCGAAGACCCGCCGCCCACGCTCAGCTACCAAGACCGTGGATTGGTGGACAGCCTCTACCGCTTGCAGGTGGATACCCTCAACCCCGTCATGGACAGCCTGTGCAAAGCCCGGTTCGACAGCGCCGTGCACCACAATGTGGATTCCATGATGGCGGTGCGGTTGTCGGAAATCGAGGAATATCTGGAACGAATAAAGCGTGAAAGCCAGCAATGATAATTACCCCGTCAGGCACGAAGCGTGTTCGCACGCATTTTATGGTGGGAGCATTGGTGCTCTTTTGCCTCGGTATGGCCGCCTGCGTGAAAAAGTCCGCGGCCAAAACCAGAGAAGATGTGATTCAGGAAAAGGTGACGGAAAGGCTCAATATCTGGAAAAGAGATTGGGAAAAAAAGTGCACAAAAGACATCATGGAGCGCGCCACGGCCATCGTAGATTCCACCATCCTGGTCAATGCCCGTCTGAACCGCGACACTTCCGGCCTGCCCCGGATGCCCCAAAGACCGGAACAGCTCAAATTTACCGCCCCTGCCGATTCGGTGCCTGTGCGGCCGTTGCTGCGGCCCCCGGCCGATACCTCCGTCAGTGGCCTTCGGCAATGACTTTTCCGTAAAACCTGTTGAGCCGGTTCACCAGCTTTGCCACCAATACCTCGAAATATTCCGGCTTACTCTCGTTGACCTGCCGCCGCATTTTTTCAAAAATATTCAGGCTCACGAAATAAGGAAATGGCGACAGCAACTCCCTAAACTCTTCATCCAGCAAGACTAAGCCATTGGCCGAAGAGCTGCGCTCGTACGAGGCTTTGCCAAAACGGACGAGGCGGTAGGGCGCCTCCCCTAAGCTGGCTGCCGCATCCAATTCGAGATTTTGGTTTAAAAAATAACCGCTTCTTAAGTCCTGCTTTAGCAACTGCGTGGCGGTGTCGTACATGATGAGCAGTCTGGAAAAATCGTACTTGGCGGCGAATGCATCCACGAGCCATTTGTTGCGGCGGCGGGTGTCTTCTTTCACGGCGGCCACTCTCGTCTGCCACTTGCTTTTTTCTTCCTCGTTCAAATCGGTGCTGCCCGCCAGCCGCTCCATTTCTTCAATCTTCCGGTGGTTGGACTCCAGGCGCAAAATCAACACTCCGTTTTTTATGGCGTGAATGGCATGGAGCGCCATCTCTTTCCGCTGGCCAGCTGTCAGGCTGTCGTAAGGTTCAGTATCGGCATCGTATTGCCCGAATGCGGCAGATGCAAAAACCAAAAAAGTGGCAATCAAGGTCAAGCGATTCATTTCTTTGATTTTTAAAAGTGTGTTGGCAGGTTTTTACAACCTCATCTGCTAACTGCCCAATGCGCCGTTCGCTGCAAATGCATCCCAAATCACCTCTTTCGGGGGGGCGGCTGTCAGTTCAACCGCTTCGCCGGAAACCGGGTGCTGGAAGGCTAACTTCCAGGCGTGCAGGTGGATGGAGCGGTCGTGGTTGCTGCGCCGGAAGCCGTATTTCACATCCCCTTTTATGGGGCAGCCCATGGCCGACAGTTGCGCCCTGATTTGGTGATGCCGCCCGGAGAGAGGTTGCGCTTCCAGCAAATGATAGTTGTCTATGCTGCCCAACACGCGGTACTTCAGTTCCGAGGCTTTGCCGCCCTCCTCCGCCTGTTCGGCAAGTACGTACGAGCGGTTTTGTTTCGAATTTTTTTGGAGAAAATGCTGGGCGGCGCCCGCCTGCTCCGGCGGCATTTCCTTCACCACGGCGAGATAGGTTTTGCGCACCTTCCGCTCGCGGAATTGCTCGCTCAGCGAAGTAACAGCCCCTTTAGTTTTGGCAAACAAAACGACGCCGCTGGCCGGCCGGTCGAGCCGGTGGATGAGATACAGCGTTGACTTGCAGTAAATTTCTGCGAGTTGCAGCAGCGACATATCGCCCGTTTTATCGGCCTGCACGGGTAGCCCGGCGGGCTTGTTGAAAGCGATGAACTGGTTGTTTTTATACAATACCCAATCGCCGATTTTCTCTTCCTGTTTTTGCATTGCGTTTGTGTCCTATGGGCTTCCGGATTAGCTGACGTCCTCGTAGTCAATGTACTCGCCCTCTTCGTCTTTGGCGGTTTTCTTTTCTTCCTTTGGTGGATGTTGTTTAAAATTTTGCTGCTGCCCGCCGCCCCAAAGCTGGGCTTTTTGTTGGAAAAACCGGTAGGCGTAATAAATAACGAGGCCCCAGATGAGTAGTTTAAACATGGCTTTGACGATTTTGTGCAAAGGTAGGATTTAGGGCTTGTTTGGGATTCATCCTTTGGATTGAAAAAATTGGTTATTGGGCAGCATCCGCACGGGTTGCAAAAAAACCTGGCAAATCCTGCTTCATAGCTTTTTGGTATCTTCGGGCCTCGTCATCACCGGCGTCATCATCCCGGCGCTCCTGCGGGGAATCCGCCCGCTGATTTAAGATATGAGGTGTTAAAGATGTTCAAATGGGTTGATTTTTTTACCCCTGTGATTTGAAAGGTATGGTCTTTTATGAAACAAACAAATCGTGTAATTTCGCAGCCAAAATTTTTCACCATGAGACTACTTGTCGTTATCACCATCGTATCCTTGATGTACGCCTGTAACGGAACGGAATCGTCATCGCAGGCACAGACTCCGGCCACCTCCTCCTATCAGGAAGGCCCGGTCATTTCCACTAAAAACTATAAAAAAGAGTGCGAGGCGCCCGACATCCGGGTGCAGGTAGAAGGGTTCAATTCTGGCATGGCCTATCTGTTTGGCTCTTTTGCCGACCAAAACTACCGCGCCGACTCTGCCGCCATTGACGCCGGCGGCAACATTGTCTTCAAGCACGCCGAACCTTTCCGCCCGGGGATGTTCTTCGTCGTTTTGCCCGGCAACCGCAACTTTCAGGTGCTGGTGGATAAAGACCAGACTTTTACGATGAAGACCAATGTGAACAACCTCGTCGGAGCCATGCAGATGGAAGGTAGCCTCGACAATGACCTCCTTTATCAGTCACTGAAATTCGAGGATGACCAACGCCCGAAATTCCAGGCTAACGCTTCCCGAATGAGTAGTGCCGCCCCTAATTCGCCGGAGTACAAACAGCTCAAGGCTGAGCAAGACCAACTTCTGGATGCACGCGGGGCTTTCCTGAAAGGCATTTTTAAAAAATACCCGGACGCCTTTTTTACCGCTTTTAAAAAAGCCGGCCAAAACCCCGACCTGCGCAACATCACCAAACCCGATGGCACACTCGACACGGCCCGTTACTCCTACCTCTACCGCATCAAATTCTGGGACGACGTCAACCTCAACGATGAACGCCTCCTTTACACCCCGGTGCTGTTCAACAAGCTAAAGCGCTACATCAAAGAATTGACACCCCAACAGCCCGACTCCATTACTGCCGCTGCTGCTTTAGTGGTGGACCGCACGTTGAAATCTCCCGAAGTTTTCAAGTTTTTTGCCAATTGGATCACCTTGAACTACGACCCGAAAGAGTCCACGCTGATGGACGCCCAGGCCGTTTTTGTTTTCATGATTGAAAATTACTTCACCTACGACCGGGCATTTTGGTCGGACTCCACGGAAGTGTACAGCCTGCAACTGCGCGCCCACGAAATGACCGCCAGCCTCGTGGGCAAGAAGGGACCGAATGTCACCGCCAAAGACCCCAATGGCGTGCTGCGCTCTATTTACGACCTCAAAGCACCATACATCATCGTTTACATGTACAACCCTGACTGCGAGCACTGCGCAAAAGAAACCCCGCTGTTGGTCAAATTTTATAATGAATGGAAATCAAAAGGCGTAGATGTTTATGGCATCGCCATTGATACAGACCACAAAAAATGGACGGACTACATCGCCCAGGACCACATGACCTGGACGAACGTTTTCGACCCCACGAACAAAGCCATCTATGCCACCTATTTTGTAGATGTCACTCCTGAAATTTACGTGTTGGACCCCGACCGCATCATCATTGCCAAAAATCTGCACGTGGATCAAATCCAAACCATGATAGAGCGGGATATGGCGAAACGGCGGAAAGGTTGAGTTTCTCAGTTTCAGCAGAACCTACGCAAAACGACAGTTCAGGCCCCACCGGCCTGAACTGTCGTCGTTTCAGAGCGTCCCTCAGCCGTTGTCTATTTGTAGGTCAAAGCGTTTTCGCACCTCATCCACGAGGGGGTTTATGCTTTTCATGCCCCAATATTTTTCACTGTCGGTGAGTGGTTTGGCAGGTGCTTTGGTGACGGGTGCCATGGAAGTGTCGATTTTTATTTTCATCGAGAGGCGGGGGGCTTGCATCCTTTCACGTAAGAACTCCATGAGTGCGGACTCCTGGCGGATGGTGTTTTCCGCCAGCGCTGAACCGACACGGACGACTATTGCTTTTCCCGCTATCTGTGCGCTGGCATTTTTCAACACAATTTTCACGGAATCCCGGCTGCTGGATTCCAAATAAGCTTGCCAGGCCGCTTCCAGGGATTCCTGAGTCAGGTTCTCCATCTTTTTGGTGCCGTTGGTTTCGGCTTCCTCCACCTCGGCACGCAGGTCGGTGAGGGTCTGGAGCTTGGGCAGATTGCTGACCTTCGACTTTCCCGGAGATGGGACTTTGGAGATTTCTTCGGCATTTGGTGCCGGCTTTTCATCATAGCCCGGCCAGGCAGGCTCTTCCACTTTTTCAACTACTTCCGGTACTGGCGTCTCAGCGGAAACAGAAGCTACTTCCTTTTCTGGCAAAGGGTCTTGCGCCGGAGCGGCGGGAGTTGGCAGAGGCGGCGCTGTTTTCGAAGGCACAGGTGGGGCGGCGGTTACGTCAGGAGTTTTTTTTTCCGGGAGGGGCGCAGGCTTATTCCGGGTGGCAAGCTGAATGGCTTGCGTGATATAGCACATTTTTATCAGGGCCAGCTCTACGTGCAGACGCTTATCGCGGGCCATTTTGTAATTCACATCGCAGTCGTTGCAGATGTTGAGTGCGGTGAGCAGGAAGGAGGCAGGAGCCAGTTCCGACAGTTGATAGTACCGCTCTTTCAGCGAGTCGCTGACTTCGAGCAGGATACGCAGGCCTTCATCCTTACACACCAATAGGTCGCGCAGGTGTTCAGCCAGCCCGTTGATGAACAGGTCGCCATCGAAGCCATTGCGAAGCACCTCGTCAAAAATGAGCATGACCTGGGCTAAGTCTTGGGTCAGGATCGCTTCGGTAAAGCGGAAGTAATAGCTGTAATCGAGGATGTTGAGGTTGGTGATGACACCGGCATAAGTGATGTTTTTGTTGGAGGAACTCACCATCTGGTCAAATATAGAAAGCGCATCGCGCAGTGCTCCGTCGGCTTTGACGGCGATAACATGGAGAGCTTCTTTTTCCGCTTTTATCTTTTCCTCTTTGCAAATCTTTTCGAGGTGGGCGGTGATGTCTTTTACCTGGATTCTTTTAAAATCGAACGTTTGGCACCGCGAGAGTATCGTGGGGATGATTTTGTGTTTCTCGGTGGTGGCCAAAATGAAAACGGCATAGGGTGGCGGCTCCTCCAGTGTTTTCAGGAAGGCATTGAAAGCCGAGGAAGAAAGCATGTGTACCTCGTCAATGATGAAAACTTTGTACCGGCCCTGTTGTGGCTGGAAGCGCACCTGTTCGACTAAGGAGCGGATGTGATCCACGCTGTTGTTGGAAGCGGCATCCAGTTCCATGATGTTGAAAGAGGCATTTTCATCGAAGGAAATGCAGCTATCGCAAGTGCCGCAGGGTTCGTGGTCCGCTGTAAGGTTGCGGCAGTTGAGGGCCTTTGCTAATATGCGGGCACAGGAGGTTTTGCCTACACCCCGCGGGCCGCAAAACAAAAAGGCGTGGGCGAGGTGGCCGCTCTGCAAGGCCTTTTTCAAAGTCTGCGACACATGGCTTTGTCCGACGATATCGTCGAAGCGTTGCGGGCGGTATTTTCGAGCAGAAACAACGTAACTCATTGGCGGAAGGCGGTATGCGCCGGGCAGTGAATTCTTTGAAAAGAACAAGGTTCTTCACTGCCCGCCGTGTGGGCAAAGGTAGTAAATTTCAGCCGGCTCAACTCCGGCTTTTAATGGCTTCAAAAATCGTTATAATTGCGCTAATTGAAATTACCATACCCCTCAATTTCCGTAAAACCTTATTTTCACCCTCAATTTAATTTAACTAAGTAACGTGTTCGAAATAAGATGTTCTTTTTGAGGCTGTATCATAAGTCAACGCTGGAATTAGCTTGACAATTTTTATTTCAACACAGAGACACGGAGGCACAGAGAACCAAACTCAACTCTGTGTTTCTGTGCATCAGTGTTGAAGAATTTGGTCACAA
>SCUG01000692.1 GCA_004297645.1 Saprospiraceae bacterium
TACCTGCCGCCCCGGGAAATGTTGAGCTTGTACGAAGGTTTTCAGGCGCTTTATGAAAAAAGAGAGGTTGCGTTCGACGAGACGTACTATTTGTTGGCAAAGGCATTGGGCGCACCTGTTCTGCGAGGTGCAAGACATGACGAAATCAAAGCGTTGATTGCACCGTTGGAAAAAGCAACCAACTCGAAAGTCGTCAAGGAAAACGAGCGGTTTTACTTGAAAGATGCAAGCGGCAAGGGCATCATCGAAGCTCACCTGGTGGCGGAAGGCTTTAGAAAAATAGGCTCGCTCATGCACCTCATCACCAACGGCGAGCTTTCCAAAAATTCTATTCTTTTCTGGGACGAGCCAGAATCCAATCTCAATCCAAGGTTAATAAAATTGGTAGCCACGCTGCTTCGCCAACTCGCAGCGAGCGGCGTCCAGATTTTCATTGCCACCCATGATTTTCTCCTGACGCATTATTTGTCACTGTTTCAAGAATATGAGGAAGACCCCAACGTGGAACTGTGTTTTTTTAGTTTAACAAACGATGATAAACGTGGTACTTTAGTAGAGGCAGGCGAGACCTTGGCAGAGATAAACCATAATTCAATTTTGGATGAATTTGCTGAATACCATGATACGGAGCAACGCTATTTCAACCAAACGTTAGCTGAATAAGGATATGGAATTTGCAGAAAGTGGACTAAAATTCACGTTTGCCGAAACCCATTGGCAAGTCATCCAATTTGACAAAAACATCAATTACGAGAAACTCGCCGACGTCGTTCAGGAAACTAAAGCCATTGATTTTCTTGGAGTTTACCAACTGAAAAAACTGGTTTTGTTTGAGATAAAAAGTTTCCGGCATCATCGCATCGAAAATAAGCCCAGATTAAAAGCGGGCGCTGATGAATTGACCACTGAAATTGCCCAAAAAGTGCGTGACAGTGTTGCCGCTATTATTGGCGCAGGGAGAAATTCAACAAATGATAAAGATTTTTGGCTGAATGCTTCCAGATTGTCTCGTGGGTGGAAGAAGATGGTCAGGATACCTACCAGCAGAAATTAAGAAAACAGCGAACGTCGGTAGAAATAAGCAAACTTAAAAGCAAGCTCAAATGGCTAACGCAGCGGGTGAGCATTGAAAACGTAACAAACTGTCAACTTAATTTGGAAGGGTTTTCTTGCCAGTTTATTGCTGGCAGTTAGCCTTTGCTGTTCGTCATTCCGGCGATGTACATGTTCCTGTCGAGGAAGGAGCGGCGGGTGGAGTTGGATGTGTATTTGGGGGAGAAAGAGGCGGTGGGAGGGCCAGTAATTGAAAAAACATGAGTGCGTAAAATTGTGGGATACTTTTCTGAACACTCTCGATCAAAAAATTGCTCCACCAGAAATGTCGAACTTATTTTTTCATCGTTCCTTAGCTATTCCCTGTTTTTTAAAAAAAATCTCTCCATGCTAAAATTGATGCCCATTGCTCTCGCAGCTTTTTTGCTGACTCTTCATTTTCAGAAAATCCAGGCACAACCATTATTGTCCGCCGAAGAAGCCATAGCCACCGCCCTTGCCAACAACTACGGCATCTTGCTGGCAAAGAGCGACTCGGCAGCCGCCGCCAAAGACGTGGACTTCGCCTATGGCGCCTTTCTCCCCCGGCTGAACGCCACCATTGGCAATGTCTGGAACAACAACGACCAGCACCAGGAATTTTCAGACGGCACCATCCGTGAGCGCAATGGAGTACAATCCACCAATTTCACTGGCTCGCTCAACCTCAACTGGACGCTGTTCGACGGCATGAAAATGTTCGCCACCAAAGACAAAATCGAGGAAATCTGGCGCCTCGGCGAGTTGAATATCAAAAACCAGGTGGTGAACACCGTGGCCGCTGTGACCAATAATTACTACGACATCGTGCGGCAAAAGCAGCAACTGAAAGCCATTGAGGAGCAGATGTCCGTCAGCGAAGAGCGGGTGAAAGTGGCGGAGCGCAAACTCGCCACCGGCTTAGGCAGCAAGCCCGAACTCTTGCAGGCAAAGGTGGACCTGAACGCCCAAAAGGCCAGCCAACTGCAACAGCAAACCCACATCGCCGAGTTGAAAGAACAACTGAACCAATTGGCGGGGATGCGGCTGCCGGAGACCTTTGAAGTAATTGATAGCATCCCCTTCCAGGCAGCGTTGTTACTGAGCGATATACAGGCTGGCATCACCACCACCAACCCATCCCTGCTGCTGGCAGAAAAAAACATAGGCATCGCCCAACTGACGCTCAAAGAAACCAAAGCAGAGCGCTGGCCAACCGTCGCTTTCAGCTCGGCCTACAACTACTCAAGGTCGGACAACAAAACGGTGGTGAACCCCTTTCAGCCCCTGTTCAGCCGCAACAATGGCTTCAACTTAGGCCTTACGGCCAACATTCC
>SCUG01000693.1 GCA_004297645.1 Saprospiraceae bacterium
TGACAGAGCGGCACAAGCAACTGCAAGAATTACTGCCACAGCGGGAGTTGTTTCATGAACTCGTAGTCAGCGATTATTTTTTTGTAAAAACATTGCTCTTTGCCAAAAATAACCTCAATGGCGACGAGTACCGCCTGTTTCTGCGGCTGTTTCACTCCTTGTTCGCCACCTCGCCAAAACCCGATCTGCTGGTTTATCTCCACCGCAGTGTGGACGATTTGGTGGCCAACATCCAAAAGCGGGGCCGCGACATAGAAAAGACAATACAGCCAGCGTATCTTCAATCTTTGCAGGATTCCTATTTCAGCTATTTTAAAACCGAAAAAGACATACCCATCCTTATTCTGGAAATCACCGGAAGTGATTTCTGCGAGGACCGCAGCTTGTACGAAAAAATCATCGGATTGCTGCGGCGCTCCTATTCTAAAGGGGTGTACCGGGCCAGTGTCAAGTAGCCGTCAAGCCTTTTTTCGCACCACGAAACCCTTGCCCACCGAGTGGCGGGCGTTGCCGGAAATCGCCAGGTCTAACCGGATGAACAGGTCGGTGAGTTTCACCAATAAAGGTTCACGGGCAGAAGGTCTGAGCTTGCCTTCGCTTTGGGCTTCGCCCGAAACATTGCCTGCATTTTGCTTAAACACGCGCTGAATCAGCCCCGTCCAGTACATCTCGGCAAAGGCCACCAGATAGCCACTGAGGTTGCGTTCCTCCACCACTTCCAGCCCATATTTCTCCGCCCATTGTTTAAACTCGGCCGGGTCAATGAGGTACTCATGGCCGAAGGCATAAGCGCCTTGCGCAATGGCCCGCCGGCCCATGAGCCGGTTGATGGGGTCGTAAGTCCAGGGAAAGTGCAACTGTGGGAAAGTAATGAAAGCCAGCCCACCCGGCCTGAGCACACGGGCTATCTCCCCGGTCATGCGCTCCGGCTGCCCGACGTGTTCCATCACGTCCACCGAAATGAGGAGGTCGAAGGTGCCTTCGGCAAAGCTGAGGTTCAGCGCATCTTCGATTCGATAATGGAGGTTGGGGATTTGGGCATTCAGCCTTTGGGCAAAAGCGATGTCATTTTCGTTGATGTCGCAGCTCGTGAGTTGGCGGCACCTGGCGGCGATCATCGGGTCGTAATCTCCCTCACCGGTGCCAAGGTTGAGCGCCAAGGCAAAAGGCTGCCGCCCATATTTTTCTAAGTTCTCCTGAATAAAAAGGAATCGGTTGCGGTAGGTGGGAAAGAGGAGTTTGTAATTCATGCTATCGAAATGGGTTGAATTTTATACCGGGTAACTGACCAATTGATGAATCGAAAATGGCTCGTGCAATTTTTTTAGGCTATAAAGGGCAATGAAAACTTGTGGGTAAATATCGTTAAACATTTGAACTTTGCTTCAAAGGGGTTTGAGTGCGGAGCCTCCAATTGCCCCTCCCCCTCCGGCGCTCCCGATAGCGATTTGGAGGAACCAGCGCTCCGTTTTAAAAATGTGTGACTCTGAACCAGCGGGCAGGTACTGTGCCAGCAGGTGTTTGAGCCGTACTTCACAAGATGTGACCAATGTTGCAAGTTGCTAAAAGCATTTGCCCAATCTTTGAATTTTTATTTTTAGTGCAGGAAAAGCTGAAAAAATTTTCGTCTATTGCAGCGCAAGAGTTGAATTCAACCGAAATCATTTGGATAGCAACGAAAAAAACAGTCTGCTTCATCGCATTTTCCCATTCCTCACTTGGTGGCCCGAAGTCGGCAAGAGGACTTTGCGCGCCGACCTATTCGCTGGTCTGATGGGCGCTGTAATCGTTTTGCCGCAAGGAGTGGCGTTTGCCATGATTGCAGGTTTGCCCCCGATTTACGGTTTGTACACGGCGATGGTGACGCCGGTCGTAGCGGCACTTTTCGGCTCATCAAAGCATTTGGTATCGGGGCCGAATACGCCGATTTCACTGCTCATTTTTGCCGTCGTCAGTCAGATGGCGGAGCCGGCTTCCGACGATTATATCCGGCTGGTGCTGACCATCACCTTGCTGGCGGGTATTTTCCAATTTGCATTTGGCCTGGCCCGAATGGGCAGCTTGGTCAATTTCGTTTCGCACGTGGTGGTGGCGGGCTTCACCGCCGGGGCGGCTATTCTGATAATAGAAAGCCAGGTGAAACACTTGCTGGACATCCCCATCCCAGCCGGCGAATCGTTTTTTCCCACCCTGGCCTCCATTGCTGAAAAAATTCAGGACACAAATTTTTACGCTTTGGGCACGGGTGCTTTCACGCTGGCGATTGCGCTTTTGTCCAAAAAATTCTTTCCCCGGTTACCCAATATGCTGATGGCGCTCGCGGCGGGAACATTTTTCGCCTTGGCCTTGGGAGGCGAGCAGGCAGGTATAAACATGGTGGGTGAAATGCCGGGCAGGCTGCCCCCCTTGTCGGTGCCGGATTTCAGTTTTGCAAAAGTCAGTGAGTTAGCGCCTATGGCGCTGGCCGTGGCTATTTTAGGGCTGATACAAGCTACCTCCATCGCCAGGTCCATCGCCTTTCACTCGCAGCAGCAGCTTGATTCCAACCAGGAATTTATCGGGCAGGGTCTCTCCAACATTGTGGGGAGTTTCTTTTCCTCGTATGCCGGGGCCGGGTCGTTCACCCGTTCGGGCATCAACTACGAATCGGGGGCCAAGACGCCGCTGGCTGCCGTGTTTGCCTCAGCACTGCTCATGGTCATCGTGCTGTTCATCGCCCCATATATCGCCTATCTGCCAGTGCCTGCCATGGCTGGTGTGATTATGCTGGTGGGTTACGCATTGATAGATTTCCAGTTCAGCCGCACAGTGATAAAGACCAGCAAACGGCAAACGACAGTGTTGGGCATCACTTTTCTTTCCACGCTCTTCCTCAAGCTGGAATATTCCGTTTACCTGGGGGTATTGTTTTCGCTGATTTTTTATTTGCAAAAGACTTCCACGCCACACGTGGCTACGATGGCGCCGGATAATGAAGAACCAAACCGCCGGTTCAGGTACATTGAGCGCAAGAACTTACCAGAATGCCCGCAAATGAAAATGCTGCGCTTCGACGGCTCAATTTTCTTCGGTTCGGTGGCGCATATTTCCGCAGAAGTCAGGCGATTGACGGAAGAGGAGTGCACCGGGATAAAGAGCCTGCTGATATTGGCCAAAGGCATCAATTTCATTGATGTAGCCGGTGCGGAATGGCTGGCCCAAGAATCGAAACGCTGGAAGGAGAAAGGCGGTGGGCTTTATTTTTCAGGGCTGAAAATTGTGGCCCAGGATTCACTCGTGCGTGGAGGTTTTAAAAAGGAAATCGGCGAGGAAAATTTCTTCCTGACGAAAGAGCAGGCCATTCCCCTGATTTTTGAAAAACTCGACCATAACATCTGCGCCACTTGTACCCGCCGGATTTTCTTGGAATGTGGTCAAGTGCCCTACCATTGCGAAAAAAAATAGCCGGGCTCCCCTCCCTTTCCCATCACTCTTTGTCAAAGAATTTCCTCTGGTTATCAAAACTCACCTGATGGGGCCTTGATAATCTAAACGAAATTTGCGTGCTTTGACCGAACGTTCAATCAACCTGATTTCATGCGTGCAATGCTCCATTCAACCACCTAAGTTTTGTTCAGATATACTTTTGAGCGCCAGGTTTTGTCCATTTGACATTTGCTATTAAACTTTAGCCATCCGGGTAATCGGGATGCAGCCAGAACCAAATAGGCTTAGTACAAATAGTGAGGGCAATGAATTTCGATGGTTAGA
>SCUG01000694.1 GCA_004297645.1 Saprospiraceae bacterium
GCGGCTTCGCCGCCGAAAAAACACACCCTTGTTCTTTTGAGGCCGCCGGAGGCGGCCTCAAAAAGAACATCTTATTTCGAACACGTTACTTAATTCCAGAAAGAATGCTAATTTGCCCAACCTAATAATCCGGTGCAAAAGGGCACTTTCTGTACAGAGTAATTTTCCGAAGATTAAAAGCGACAGTTTATTTTTGGAAAATTCGTTTGGCCACAAAAAACCGGGCTGGGTTAGATGGCTGAATTTTAATGGTAGTACATTCTTATTTTTGAAGGAAATTCAAAAATCCTTCATAATAACAGTCGGGTGATTTCTTACAAGAGCGGGGCGATGTTACGCCTGCGCTCTTTTTTTACGGGATTTTGGAGTTGGAGTGGTGGATAGTGGCCAGGGTTAGCAACCCTTCGTGTCTCAGGCTTTCTTACCCTTTAACCGAAAAGCGATGGAATGAAATCAAAATCCCCGGCGCCTTTTTACATTTGCCATCCTTATGATAAAAGCAACCAACATCCACAAATCTTACGGGGACCTCCACGTGCTCAAAGGCGTTGACTTGGAGATTCAGCCGGGCGAAATAGTCACCATTGTGGGCAAATCGGGGGCGGGCAAAAGCACGTTGCTCCACATCCTCGGCACCCTCGACGATGCCGACCAGGGCCAGGTGTGCATTGACGGCACGGACGTGCGGCAATTAGGTGCCAAAGAGCTGGCCCGGTTTCGCAACCACCACGTGGGGTTTGTCTTTCAGTTTCACCATTTACTGCCGGAATTTACAGCGCTGGAAAATGTGTGCATCCCTGCTTTTATTAAAGGTGACCCGGAAGCCACAGCCCAAAAGCGGGCGAAAGAACTGCTCGACTACCTCGGTCTCTCCGCCCGGCTGAACCACAAACCCACTCAGTTATCGGGTGGGGAGCAGCAGCGAGTAGCCGTGGCCCGCTCGCTGATAAACCAGCCCGCCGTCATCTTTGCCGATGAGCCTTCCGGCAATCTCGATTCTGCCTCCTCGCAGGAGTTGCACCAACTTATTTTTCAACTAAGGAATGATTTCAACCAGACCTTCCTCATCGTGACCCACAACAAGGAACTGGCGCAGATGAGCGACCGTACCGTGGAGATGCAGGACGGGAAATTGGTGAACTGACGCTCTCAATCTATTTGCCAGTCAATAGTCTCCTGCCCTTGCATGGACAGGTATTCGTTGGCTTTTGAAAAATGGCCGCAACCGGCAAAAGCCCCACCCGCCAGCGGCGAAGGGTGGGCTGCCTCGAGGATGAGGTGCCGGAACGGGTCTATCAGCTCCGCTTTCTTTTTGGCAAAATTCCCCCACAGCATAAACACCAACCCCTCCCGCCGTTCCGACAAGGTGCGGATGACAGCATCGGTGAAGGTGTGCCAGCCGCAACCGGCGTGAGAGTTGGATTTGCCGCGCTCCACCGTGAGAGCAGCGTTGAGTAAAAAAACTCCTTGCAACGCCCATTTCGTCAAATCGCCATGAGTGGGCTTCCGGCAGCCGAGGTCTTTTTCCAGCTCTATGAAAATATTTTTCAGCGAAGGAGGGATGGGCACACCCTTTGGCACCGAAAACGAAAGACCCATGGCTTCGCCGGGTTTGATGTAGGGGTCTTGCCCCAAAATCACCACCTTCACCTTGCCGAAGGGCGTGGTGTTGAACGCATTGAAAATGAGCGGCCCCGGTGGGTAAATGGTCTTTTTTGCCGCCAGCTCTTTTTTCAAAAAAGCAGTGATGCCGTGAAAATAGGGTTGCTCGAATTCTCCCGCCAAAGCCTGCCGCCAGCTATCTTCGATTTGTACACTCATGCGCGCCAGTGTTTCTGGTTCGGCCGTCAAAGTAAGCATTTCCGGGCTTTATCGGGGAACCAGAGCGGCTTGTTTTTAGTATTGCAAAAGGCGAAAGTGGCGGGAGTTCATTTTTCAAAAAAGCTCTACCTTTGCCACCGCAATTTATTTAGGTCTTTCAAACATTGGTCCCGTAGCTCAGCTGGATAGAGCATCTGCCTTCTAAGCCGACGGTCACAGGTTCGAATCCTGTCGGGATCACCAAAATGAACGAAAGTAGCCGTAAGCCATTGAAAGTAATAGCTTGCGGCTTTTTCATTTGCACAGGTGAGCGAATTTGTATTCCTATTTTTTCGGGGGCTGGCCCGGCCGTACTTCGATTTTGCTCGGCAGCGTCCTGGCCGGCATTTTCAACAAATCCACCACCATTTGGCCCAGGTCTTCCGGCTGTATTTTCCAGGCATCGGCAGGGTTTGGCGTGTGGTCGTTGAAATGGGAAGCGACCGAGCCGGGCATGATGACCGAGCATTTGACGCCCGCGTCGCGCAGGTCGAGCATAACGGCCTGGCTGAAACCCACCAGCCCGAATTTGCTGGCATTATAGGCCGAGCCGCCAGCAAAAAAGTTCGTGCCGGCGAGGCTGGCGATGCTGATAAAATACCCCTTGGATTGAATGAGCGCATCAACCGCTGCCTTGAGGCTGTAAAAAACGCCGGTGAGGTTGGTGTCTATGGTGTCGTTCCACTGCTGTACTGTCAGCTCGGTGATGGGGGCGAAATGGCCGAGACCGGCATTGGCGATGAGTACGTCAAGGTGGCCAAAGGCTTCGAGTGTTTTAACCACTGCCTTTTTCTGAGCATCAAAATCCCGTACGTCAGCGGCGATGGCGGTGACTTTTCCAGAACCGATTTTTGAGAGCCGGGCAGCGGCTTCATCTGCCGCTTCCTGGCGGCGGCTCGTGATGGCCACGTTCATTCCTTCTTTCAGCAGGCTTTCGGCGATGCCGTACCCGATGCCCTTGCTGCCGCCGGTGACGAGGGCGGTTTTTCCTTTAAGTTTGGTCATAAATTTTGGATTTGTGGACGAAGGTGCGAAATTGGCGATTGAACAAAAACAGCATCCAAAAATATTTTAAAAGTATCCGTTCAAAATTGAATGGTAGTTCTGCGAGCGGCCGGGTTTTGAACCCGGCGGTTTCCCACTCAAACCGCCGGGTT
>SCUG01000695.1 GCA_004297645.1 Saprospiraceae bacterium
GATTTTCGACGGCTTTGCCCGAAGGGCTGCCTCTGCTTTCGGTGCGGTTTGTTTCGTCCTGCCGGATGGACGGGCAGTTTCCTTTATTTTTTCTTCTTCCGGTTGCCGCTAACGGTGGCACTGCTGTCCGTGCCCGCCGGAGCGTTGGCTGGGAGCGTTGGCCGGCTGGCGGGCATGGACAGCAGTGCGTTGTTCGACGATTTTATTACTATATTATTGATTTACAGATTTTTACAATCTCATGCCTGGCGCAAAAATGAACCCATGCTCATCTAACAAGTGTAATATCCCCTGTAATCTGCTTGTGTGTTCCATCCAGAAAAACCACTTGTAGTACAAAAGCATATACACCTGGCAGTGCATCTTTTCCTTTAAATTGCCCGTTCCATCCTACACTTCCATCCGCCAAAAGATGTTCAGCGGAGAATACCATCTCGCCCCATCGGTCATAAATCCTCCATGAAACTATTTCTAAAACTTCGGGCCCACCATACACCGAAAATATATCGTTTATAGCATCCTCATTGGGGCTGAATGCATTGGGGACATATATTCTTTCAAGGTTTTTTACATTAATAGCCATGGCGTCTGCCACCCGGCAACCATAGTCATCTTCAATGGACAGCGTATAAATCGTTTTTTTTATAGGGGAGGCAACAGGCGAGGGGCAATCTGTGCAACTCAATCCAACTTCGGGCGTCCACTGGTAGGACACCGGCGTGGAAGCAATGATTTCAGTTTGGATTTGAATATTCTCACCAAGATAAATCGTCGCATCGCCAGGAAGTGCCAGCACAAGGGGCGGCGGCTCGGTAATATTGATAGTATCGCTCAAAATTCCACAAGCATAACTGGCTTGCACAAAATATGTTCCGTAGGAAGTGACATCGAGGAAAGGAGCATTCGTCCCCGTATTCCAGGTATATTCTTCAAAGCCCTGCCCTGCTGAAAGGACAAAACCACCCTCAATGCAACGGGTCGTATCTGCCCCCAGGTCCAGCGTCAGTAAAGGCTGATTGACAATTTGAATGGTATCCGAAAGCACGCCACAAATATTCGTTGCCTGCACCCAATAGGCGCCAGGCGTTGTGATTTCAATGCTTTGCAGGGTATCACCATTGCTCCACAGATAGCTGTCATAGCCGGAGGGAGCTGTCAATGTTCGTTGAAAGACTGGCTGGCCGCACAATGTCGTGTCGTGGCCAAGGTCAATTGCCGTGGCCAGGGAGGCAATGATGATGGTGTCTTTGAAAAAACCACAGGCATGGGGCGCTTCCAAAACATATTGGCCCGGTTCATTCACCCATATTTGCGGTGTCATGTCGCCCGTACTCCATTGATAGGAAATCATATAATCCGGCCCGGCGATTTCCAGTGGAAAATCTTGCGGGCAAACTGCCTGGTCTGCCCCCAGCGTCAGGTTTTGCGGGTCAAGATGGACAATTTCAAGGGTGTCCCTCATTTTGCATAGACCCTTCGAGGCTTCCACCCAATAGGTTCCTGGTTCGGTTACAATGATGCTTTGCACCGTGTCGCCCGTGCTCCATAAATAACTGGTGTAAAAACCATGGGCCGTCAGCGTGTCGGTGAAGCTGGCCTGGCAAACCACCCTGTCGCCCCCCAAACCGATGGCCGCCAGGTGATAGGGGACTTTTTCGATGGATACGTCATCAATATAGTAATAAGTTGAGGGGTCTTGTATGACCGGGCCAACCATCACCGCATCAATAGCAGCGTTTTCCTTAAAATTGCCGATTATCATGTATTGCTCCCCTCCTTTGGCCTTGTACAGCCAGCACAGCTCCATCCAGTTTGCCGTATCCGTCAGATAATAGCCCTGGGGAGTGGTCAGTTGAGGATATCCTTCGATTAAAAAAGAATCCTGGAAGGGCAATGGAACTTCCACCTGATAATCCGTCAGCCAGACCTCCATACAGTCGCAGGCATAATCGCTATTGTCCGATAAGCTGACAAACAACTTGACCTGGTAAATCGAATCTTTTTCCATGGCTGTTGCCAGCATGTTGGACAGGTATTCTTTGTTCGTATTTACATAAGGCGTTTCCCATATAGGGGGAATGTAAACAAATATGCCCGCATAGCCTTCTCCTGTTCTGGCATTTTGATAGCCTTTAAAATTTTGTGGTACAGCGATGAGCGGGTCGACAGTACAAGCATGAAAGTAATCTGTTGATAGTGTCGGCGTCGACCAATTTAGAGCGTAAATAATGCTATTGTTAGACCAGGTGCTTATTGGGCAACTTGTATATTCCTCAAAACTTGGGTTTGGCACCAGGTTCTGGCTTTTAAGACAAAGCGAGCAGCCACCCAATATGCAAAAAACAACCAATAGTTTCATGGCATCATGAAAATTGCCCCCTGCAGTTGCAAAAGTGCAGGGGGCGGATTTGTTAATGGATTTTTATGACCTTGATTGCAGACGTTTCATTTGCCGAAGCAAGGTGGGCCGTGTAAACGCCCGGTGGCAAGCCTTTCCCCTGCAAGGAAAATAAATGCCTGCCCGCAGGCAGGTTGGCATGGTCGCACGGCATGGCAACCACCCTGCCGGATGCGGCCACGACTGTAACGGTCACCGGCGCTTCTTCTGCCAGGAAAAGGCTGATTGTGAGTTCGTCCGAAAATGGGTTCGGAAAGGCTTTCAGGTAGCCTTTTGTGTCCCCTGTGCCGGGTTTAGCTTCAGGTTCGCCGGCAGAGCGGTCACCCGTTTCAGAGCCTCCGAGGTATTGCCCATCAAATTTCAGGTAAGTAAAGTCAGTGGAAGAACCACAGGGATTGCCCACCACAGCGGTGATTCTCAGGCAGCGGTTGAGCCAGGCGGGGTTGGCAAAAAAGCCCATGTTGCCGTTGATGACCAACCCGTTCAGCGGCAATGCCGTCAGGCTGCCCACACCACTGACCGGCACCTGCTGGCCTGTGTAAATATTGGCGATGACGTTCCCCGTGCTGCAATTGACCTCGTCAATGGTCAACTGGTAAAATGTGATGTCCCCCTGGCTGTTCCCGAAGTTGAGCGAGGCGGAATAGATGCCTGCCAGGCACGGCGAAGCGATGTTGTGCGAAGCTGGGCAGGGAATGCCGTTGATGGAGTTCACTTCCAGCCCGATTTGGGCAGGAGCCGGCGCTGCGAACACTTTGATGTGCCCCAGCATGGAAAGGCTTTCGCAACGGTTTTCAAGGGTCATCACCACGGCAAAGGTGTAATGTCCGGCGCTGATGGCCGTATCGAAAAGCTGGCAGGCAGGGCCTTGCAGGCAGCGAAGGTCAATACTGGACGGCGGCACCCCAGTGCCGTTGAACATGTAATCGAGGTAGCCCGGTCCCGATATCTGCAACCCCGTGGCCGGGTCGGTGCTGTACACATGAATGGAGTAACTTGAAGGCGTTCCCGAAAGCGTCGTCTCCAGGTTGATGGGAGCACAGTTGTACACCAGCAACGGCGGATGGGTAGGGTCTATGAAATCAAAGACCTGCTGCCCGTTTACGGTATAGCTGTTGAACGCCAAAGGCGGCACCCCGACGAACAGCGAGTAGCTCTCACCGTCCACCTGGTCGGGCAGCCCGAAGTAATCGGGGCTGACGGGGGTCGCCACGTCCGAAAACACCTTGAGGTTCAGTGGTGATTGTTGGACAGCGAGGTTCTTTATTTGCCCCAACACGCCATCGTTCCTCACGGCGTACACATAGCCATCTTTCCCCATTTCAAGTTGCGTGCGATTGTAGGTGTTGGTTTCAGAGAGGGCTTGTGTAGATGTGCCGCCAACTGGCCACCTTCTTAATCCAAGTACAGAGTGAGACAAGTACATGAACAGGTTGTCGGGAGAGTACTCAACGCCCCTGATTTCTGAACCGGAAGTGCCAACACTTACAGTGGAAACTGCGTGTGGCGGAGCAGTATTCATGGAAAAAACCCGGTTGCCGTTGGCCCATCCCAATTTGCTTCCGTCGTGCGACAAGTCCGCCTCGCAGATGAAGTCGTTGCCGCCTGTTTGTACGGCAATGGTTTGCACCAGGGCAACGCCCAAACTGCTTAACCGGAAGCGGCGTACGGCGTCGAAAGCAACGACGTAGATGTCCCGGTCGGCATTCGTGCCCGGTACGATGTGGGACACGGCGATGCCGCCCACGTTGCCGAACATCGTTCCGTCACCTGCTTCGCCGCCGGGTCCGAAAACGACCGCTCCATTTTCGATTTTGACCTCTTGGTACAAGAAGTCAAGCGTAGCCAATGGGGAGGTTTCGAGCCAGAAAAGGCACCAGGTGTCGCAACTGCCGGGACCAGGTGCAACGGCAACCTCTTTGAGCATAGCTCCGGGGTTGTTTGCAAACTGTCCGACGTTGTTCCCGGCCGGGTCGTAAACCACGCCGTCGTTGGCGTAGAACTGAAGTACACCGTTTTTGTACACGGCGTTTTCGACTTTGTAGGGAGTTCCCGCCCCCGTGTTCAGGGGGCTGGAAGTTCCCGCCCCGAAGTCGATTTCGTTGGGGTTTAGAATCCACTTGTCCGCTTGGGCAAGGGATTGCGTGACGGTCAGCAGCAGGGCTGCCATCAACAGGTGTGCGTGGCAGCACGTGCGCAGGATAAGGTAATCGAAAATTTGAGACATTGTTAAGGAATTTTGCAGTTGTGCTTTCATCGGCAAATGTCGGGAGAAAGCAGCAACTCTTGGTTATTGTGATGTTTGAAATTCCATGCCGGGGGGGCATCGTTTTGTTTGGTTTTCCTCTTTTTTATGTTTCATTTTGTTTGGTTTTATTTTTCTGGTTTCGTCGAACGGTGGCACTGCTGCCCGTGCCCGCCGGTGCGTTGGCTGGTGAGCGTTGGGCGGCTGGCGGGCATGGACAGCAGTGCGTTGTTAGCGGCTTTCATCTCTTTGTTTTTTATCTTCTCCT
>SCUG01000696.1 GCA_004297645.1 Saprospiraceae bacterium
TCCGGCCCTTCTGCGAGGTGGGCCGTGCGGCTATGTTCGAGAGCAGATATCACCACTGCCGTTCGCCAGACGCCGTTTTTGCCTGCCGGCAAAGTGTGGGTCAGGCCAAGTGCCCCCATTTCAGAATGAAAATCTATGTCGAAGCGCTCTTTGTCTTCCATAATCAGCGCACTATCCACCGGCGAGCGAAAGATAGTCTTGCTCTTGCCGCCCATGCCGAAGAGCGTGAATTTTCCCACCTTTTTAGTTGGGAGGGAAAAGTGGAAAGAGGCATCCTGGAAAGCGGTTTCTTCGTCGCCAAAATCAGCTCCCAACGCCGAGAGCAGCCCCGTGAAAGAATAGCGGTAATTCACTAAGTAAGAAGCGCTCTGCGGCTGCCCACTGCCCAGCGGCCCTTCCGCTGCCGCCTCCAGCCCCAAAAAACCAGCCTGCACGGTGAACTCATGCTGGTGGTTGTTTCCATCGCGCAGCCACATGTCCAAAATTCCGCCAAGGGCGTCCCCATATTCCGCCGGATAGTTGCCCGGCAGGAAGCTGGAAGCACCGAGTAATTGGGTGCTGAGAATCGTCACGCCTCCACCGGCTTGCGTGGGCCGGTCGCTCAAGGTACCGGCATTGGCGGTGTGGTTGGGGTTCACGATGTCCAACCCTTCGAGGCGCCACCGCACCGAAGCGGGAGAGTTGCCGCGCACCGAGATGATGTTAGTGGCATCGCTGACACCGGCCACGCCGGGAAACGACATGGCCAGCCTCCCCGGGTCGTAAAAGGTGGCCGGAAATCGAAACTGTTCTTCCACCGTGATAGTGTGAGCACCGAGAGCTTGCGCCGTGGCACCCGTCCTTCCCGCGGCTTTCACCACTACCTCACTCAGGGCCTCCTGCCACTCGTGCAACTGCACGTCGAGCACGGCCTCTTTTCCCGCCTCCACAAGCACTTCGGCCACCGTCACCGTCTCATAGCCCACATAGCTCACCTGCATGCGGTAGCGTCCGACGGGCACCGCCTTCATCCGGTATTGGCCAGTTTCGTTGGTGTGAGCACCGAGTGCGGGGTTAGTGCCGGAAAGAGCTACAGTGGCGCCGGCAAGCGGGCGGGCGTTGCCTGCATCGGTGATGGTGCCCCGCAGGGTTTGCGTGGGCGTCTGGGCGAAAGACAAGAGGGGAAAGAGGAGTATCAGCGCCGGGCAAGAAAGCTTTCTTTTATCAATCATGTAAGTGTTATTTTTGACAAAAATAAGAACCAGAATCCATGAATTCACCGGAACAAAAAGAACGCATTCTGCGCGAGTTGCCGCCCCGGCATCTTAGTTGGTACACGCGGGCCGTCCTTTTTTTTGGCGACCAGGTGAGCCAAACGGGATGGTTGCTGTTTGCCGCAGGCAGCCTGTTTTTCTGGAACACTTCCACCCACTCTGAGGCCAGGCTTTGGTTCCACCACCAGACCCTTGATTGGTCCTCAATAGCGGGCGTCATATTGTCGGAAGATTCCACCGGGAAGTGGGAGGATAAAAAACAAATTTGGCAATATGGACATTACTTTGCCCTCGATGGCGTACGATATACTGGCAAGAGCTATTCAATAGGAAAAAAATTCGACGCCGGGCAAATCGCTTACATACAGTACGACCCGGAAGACCCCGGCTACAACTGCATCATAGGCATGCGCCAAAACCTCTATCCCGTTCGAGCAAACTGGCTGTTGCTGCTTCCACTGTTGGGGCTGCTTTTCATTTTTTACCCCGTCAGCCAGAATCTGCGCTTCATCAGGCTGCTGAAAATCGGAGACTTTACGCGAGGGAAAATGGTGGGAAAAACAGCCACGAACCAAACCGTAAAAACCGGCGGCAGCGTGCGCCCGGTGATGAGATACCTTTTCGCCTTCGAGTACGAGGGCACGATATACCACGCCCACTGCCATACCCACCGCACCAATCTGGTGGAGGATGAAGAAACGGAGAGCATCCTTTTCGACCGCTACAACCCCGCCTTCAACTTAGTGTACGACGCAGTACCGAACGTGCCGGCCACAGGCACCAACGGGAAGATGATGCCGGCTCCGGCCGGCAAAGCCTGGGTGTTGTTTTTACCTGCTTTCGGCATAGCCGTAAATCTGGTGTACCTGCTGCTCAGTTAAGCGGCAGGCAAGACGTCAATCTGCCGTTTTGACGGACATTAAGGGGAAGCGGAAAGAATGCGTCCCCATTAATCCGGCATTATGCCAATATTGGCATGAAAAAATGCTATCCATCCCATGGCATAAATGTTGACAAACTGCGTAAATTGCCGGGGCAGCATAATTGCTGCCAATATGACGAAGCGAGAGAAAAGCACCATACATGTTAGACCTTTTCCGGCAATTGCGTTTCAGAGTGAGTCTAACATCTCAAGTTTAACCTGAAAATATGAACATGCCTTTATTTGATGAAATATACGCGTCGCAGCGATTTGATGAAGAAAGTGAATTCATGCCCCTTATTACCATCGAGGAGGAAGATGAGCAGAACATCAACGATGCTTATCCTGAAGTTTTGCCGGTTTTGGCTTTGAAAAATACGGTCTTGTTTCCCGGCGTGGTGATTCCCATTACCGTGGGCCGTAACAAGTCCATTCGGGCCGTGCAGAAAGCCTACGACAAACACCGCATCGTAGCCGTACTCTCCCAACGCGACAGCAAGATAGAAGAGCCTCAGGCCGAAGATTTATTCGAGGTGGGCACGCTGGCACGCATCATCAAGCTCATCCGCATGCCCGATGGAACTACCACTGCCATTTTGCAGGGACGCAAGCGATTCCGCTTGCAAAAAATGGTGGCGGAAAACCCTTACATGCAGTGCACCGTAGAAGAGCTTTCATACCATTTGCCGAAAGACAAGATGGAGTTCCAAGCCGTAGTGGCATCTATCGTGGACAAAGCCCGGCAAATCATCCAACTCTCCCCGCACATCCCGGTAGAGGCGGTGGCGATGATTAAAAATATCAACAATCCCAGCTTTCTCATCAACTTCATCTCTTCCAACCTCGGGGTAAAACTCATCGCCAAGCAAAAGATTCTTGAAAAAGATGACCTGCATGAAAAGGCCGAATTGTTGCTGGAACAGATGGACTCGGAGCTGCAATTGCTTGAGTTGAAAGACCGCATCGAGAGCAAGGTGCGCACCGACATCGAAAAGCAGCAACGCGACTATTACCTCAGCCAACAACTGAAAACTATTCAGGATGAGCTGGGGCAAAACCCTCAGGAAGAAGAAATAAAAGAACTCATCGAGCGGGCAAAAACGAAAAAGTGGCCCGAAAGCGCAGGGGAGGTTTTCGCAAAAGAAGTCAACAAGATTCGCCGGATGAATCCACAGGTGGCCGAGTACGCCATCCAGTTGAACTACCTCGAACTGTTGCTTGACCTGCCGTGGGAGGAATACACAAAAGACAATTTTGACCTTACCAAAGTGAAAAAAGTTCTCGACAAGGACCACTGCGGCTTGGAGAAGGTCAAAGAACGCGTCCTTCAACATCTGGCCGTACTGAAACTAAAGGGCGACATGAAGGCCCCCATCCTGTGCCTGGTTGGCCCTCCCGGCGTGGGGAAAACATCGCTCGGCAAGTCCATCGCATCGGCCATCAAACGCAAGTTCGTGCGCATGTCACTCGGCGGGTTGCACGACGAAGCCGAAATACGGGGCCACCGCAAAACCTATATCGGTGCCATGCCAGGCCGCATCATTCAATCGCTGAAAAAAGCAGGCTCCAGCAACCCCGTTTTCATCCTCGATGAAATAGATAAGGTGGGGCAGGACTTCCGCGGCGACCCCTCCTCGGCACTGCTCGAAGTGCTCGACCCGGAGCAAAACTCGACCTTCCACGACAACTACCTCGAAATAGAATACGACCTGTCGAAAGTGCTGTTTATCGCCACGGCCAACTCACTGTCTTCGATTCAGCCGGCTCTGCTCGACCGCATGGAGATCATTTACATCAACGGTTATTCCATTGAAGAAAAAATTGACATCGCGAGGCGGCACCTCATTCCGCAGCAGCGGAAAGAGCACGGCCTGATGGCCCGGCACGTCAAGCTGAACAAACCGGTTTTGGCCAAACTCATTGAAGAATACACCAGCGAATCGGGTGTGCGCAATTTAAGCCGCCAGATTGCCGGCGTGATGCGCAACATCGCCAAAATGGTGGCGATGGGCGAACCTTACAACCCCGCTATAAAGCCGGAGGATCTGAAAGAAATGCTCGGCCCCTCCCGCTTTTCCAATGACCTCTACAAAGAAGCCCAGCCCAAAGGCGTGGCTATTGGGCTGGCATGGACCAGCGTCGGCGGTGTAATACTTTTTATCGAGACCAGCCTGCACAAAGGCAAGGGCGGCCTCACCATGACTGGCAACCTCGGTGATGTGATGAAAGAGTCGGCATCCACAGCACTCAGCTACATCAAGGCAAATGCCGAAGCGCTTGGCGTGGACCCCAAGGCTTTCGAGGAGCACGACATTCACATCCACGTGCCTGAAGGAGCTATTCCGAAAGATGGCCCGTCGGCAGGCATCACGATGCTCACCTCACTGACCTCGGCATTCACAGGCAAAGCTGTGAAGCCTTTCGTCGCCATGACAGGCGAAATCACCTTGCGCGGCAAAGTGCTACCCGTTGGTGGCATTAAGGAGAAAATCCTTGCCGCCAAGCGCTCCGGTATGAAGGAAATTGTCCTTTGCCTCGCCAACCGCAAAGACGTGGAAGACATCAACCAGGATTACATCAGTGGCCTCAAATTTCACTATGTGGACCGAATGAACGAGGTACTGGAGTTAGTACTGGGTACGCCGGTGATAAACAAACGCCGGGTGAATAAAGAACAAAAGGCAGCTATCGCTTCCCAAAATGGTGGCTAAGGAACAATACCTAAATGACGGCTTAAGCGCCTGAACATAGAATGCTTTTCATTAGGCGCTTAGATTTTGGGCAACACGCTCCACGTTAGAATATTTCCCTATCGGGGTTAATTTTTTTTACTTTTGCCCCCTCTTCCACGACTCCGTAGCTCAGTTGGTAGAGCAGCTGACTCTTAATCAGCGGGTCGAGAGTTCGAGCCTCTCCGGGGTCACTTGCGCAAAAAGCCGGTGTTTGCATTCTTCCTGCAACGCCGGCTTTTTAATTCTTCGCCTGGCACTTTTCATCAAAACCTCTCTGAATCCACCATGAAAAAGGCGAAGCCGCCTCAGAGCTTGTTGGGGGTTTCCCTCAACAAGCTCTTGCTATAAAAATCGAAGAATAGTTGGACACCATCACCGGCCATCCCGGCCAAGGCCGGGAAACGCATCACCTTCCAAAATGCCGAAAAGGGCGGGACAGTCGAACGGCTCCAGGGGCCGAAGAAGCTCGATTTGACCACCATCGTTT
>SCUG01000697.1 GCA_004297645.1 Saprospiraceae bacterium
CCAGCTCTGAGAAACCAATCTTAACGAAAAAACAAAGCTCACCCCTCCGGGGCTTGTGCCCCTGGGATGAATAATCACGCAGCGGACTAAATAAAAAATTCAACATGCCAACTACTTCTACCCCTGCCATTATCGAATTGAATAACGTCGGGCAGAGCTACGACGGCAATAAATCCTGGATACTGAAAGAGGCCAGCCTCATCATCAACGACAAGCCAGCCCAGGGAGAATTTGTCGTACTGCTCGGCATGTCTGGCTGCGGCAAATCCACGCTGCTGCGCTATGTGGCCGGGCTGCAAAAGCCGACGGAGGGCAAGGTGCTTATACACGGAAAACCCATCCACGAGGCCCCGCGAGTGAGCATGGTTTTTCAGCAATATTCCTCGCTGCCCTGGCTGTCGGTGGTAGATAATGTCGCATTAGCTTTGGAATATAGAGGCGTGCCGGCAAAGGAGCGGAATGAACGGGCCATGGATATCATACGAAAGGTAGGGTTGACAGGCCACGAGAAAAAATACGCGCAATACCCCACCCTCTCCGGCGGCCAACTTCAGCGGGTGGCCATCGCCCGTAGCATTGTAGCCAACCCTGAAATCCTGCTGATGGACGAACCCTTCGGGGCGCTTGACATCAATACCCGTCTGCAAATGCAGGATTTGCTGGCCGAACTCTGGCTGGATTTTCACCCCACCGTCATCTTTGTGACGCACGACATTTCGGAGGCCGTTTACCTCGGCGATGACATTTACATCATGAAATCCCCACCTTCCCGGTTTATCGAACACATCGAGGTGGATATGCCCTTCCACAGGTCGAGAGAGATGAAACGCACACCGCGGTTCATCGAGTTGGTACGTGAGGTGGAAGACCGGATGGTCGCCGTAGCAAAATTGGGATGAGCCAACTCCAGGAATTTACTACATTTGCCCCCCTGCCCTTCCCGTTAAAACCCTGAGAAAAACTCCAATTCGTGTCTGAACCATTTCACTTCAAGAAGTTTTCCATTGCCCAAGACCGTTGTGCCATGAAGATAGGCACTGATGGCATTCTGTTGGGTGCCTGGGCCGACGTTAGCGGTGCCGGAACCATACTCGATATTGGCACCGGCACCGGAGTCATCGCCATTATTTTGGCGCAACGAGCAGAGCAAGCCATCATTCACGGGGTGGAAATAGAACCCGATGCCTGCGAGCAGGCAAATGAAAATATGCAGCGCAGCCCTTGGGCCATCCGCCTCACCGCCTTCCCATCCCCCATACAGGATTTCGTCCACTCATCGAAGACGAAGTACGACCTCATCGTGAGCAATCCACCGTTTTTTTCGGGAGGTACATTTTCCAGCAGTCAGGACAAAACCTCCGTGCGGCACACTATAAAACTGCCGCATGGCGACTTGCTCACCGGTGCCCGCAACCTGCTGAAAAAAGACGGAAAATTTTGCGCTATACTGCCACATCTGGAGGGTTTGCGATTCAAAGAAATGGCGGGCAACTACAATTTATTTTGCTCCCGGATGATGGAGGTACGCTCAAAACCTGGCAAACCCATCGAACGCCTTTTACTCCAATTCGAACGGGATATAAAACCCCTTGTAAAAGAAGAACTCACCATACAGCACGAAAGCCACAACAACTGGACTCAAGAATTTTTGGCGTTGACAAGTGATTTGTATGCCAGCCTTTAGCATCGTGTCGTAAGTTAATTACAGGATTTGGTTTAGGAGGTTTAGCCCAAACCTCCTAAACTTCTTATACCTACTTAACTCCCTTTAACAGGAAAGTTATTTCCAAGCGTTCTTTAGGCACTAACCTCTGAAATTCGTGCTTTTTTTGGCAGAAAAATTTGGTGCTGGCTTCGCCAGTGTTAGGGAGGTCAGCCACGAATTTTCACGAACCCTTGATATACCACTATTCGATTCGTGAAA
>SCUG01000698.1 GCA_004297645.1 Saprospiraceae bacterium
TGACTGCCAGTTTTTGAATGTCGGTATTTTCTACCGACATCCAAAAACTAAAACCCTCGCTAACCCGGCACTTTTGTTTGTTGATAACCGGGGTTGCTCAAATGGCTAAAGTCGAGCTACCCCACCAGCCATATAAGAAGGTACTTGACGATGAGCTACGAAACCTTACATACTGGTGGGCAGCAATCATTTTTTGTGATTGTCCATCCAATTTTTAAGTTCTTCGTTGGACACAGGCTTTCCGGCTTTATTAGGCAAAAAGCGCTTTTCCACCTCCACGAGCTTGCCATCGGCGGTCATCATCTTCACGGTCTCGGTGTGCTGTTCTTTCAATAAATTGCCGGCAGCTACGCCCACTACAATGCTTGCTCCGGCAACCACCCCTGTTCCGAGAAATTCCCGGCGAGTGTTGCGGGCTTCCTTTTTGTCTTTATTTTCCATTTCAATCAAAATTAAAGGCTCACCACAATGTACTGCCGTCATAGGTCACTGCACACATGTAATGATGATTGCGTTATTAAGCGTTTAATGACGGCAAAGAAAAAGGTTTTAGAAAAACCCTAAAACCGAGATTTGTCAGTTCAGTAATTGATAAAAGTCATAGACCACCAGACTTTCCAAGTTTCCAAAACTTGGAAAGTCTAATCCTAATTTACCCAATTCTTGTCAGGGTTTCGAGCAAATATTTCCAGAACTTCTGTACCGAGCTGATTTGCACTTTTTCGTCCGGGGAGTGTGCTCCACGGACATTGGGGCCGAAGGAAATCATTTCAATATTTGGATAGTTCGTGCCAAGGATGCCGCATTCAAGGCCAGCATGGCAGGCGTTGACCGCAGCTTTTTTATGGAACATTTCCTCGTGCAAGCTGCTCATGAGCTTCACGATGGAGGCTTCGGGCCGTGGTACCCATCCGGGATAATCGCCAGTTAAAGCTACGGTGGCACCGGTGAGTTCAAAAGTGCATTTGATGGCATCGGCCAAGTCCATCTTTTCGCTGTCCACCGAGCCGCGGGTCAGGCATTGTATCAGGAGGCTGCCTTTCTCAGTGAGAATGCGTGCGACGTTGTTCGAGGTTTGTACCAATCCGGCGATATCGGGACTCATGCGGTAGATGCCATTGGGACAGGCATACACTGCCCGCAGGAGGCGGTATTGGAAATCGGCGTCCATCACATTGGCCGGGACATCCACTGCCTCGCAGGTCAATTCCAGGCCGGGGTCGGTGGTGTGGTATTCTGTCTTTAAAGTGGCCTGCATTTTCTCCACATAAGTGCTAAAAGCTTTTGCCTGCGCAGCGGCCACAGTCACGATGGCGAAGCTCTCGCGTGGTATGGCATTGCGCAAGCCGCCGCCATTGATGGCGGCAACGTGAAGTTCAAAATTTTCCTGAGCGCCAAATAGCAACCGGTTCATCAGCTTGTTGGCATTGCCGCGGCCGAGGTGGATTTCCATGCCGGAGTGGCCGCCTTTGAGAGATTTCACCATTACCTTGAAAGCCTTTTGCCCCGATGGGGCAGAGACTTCGGCGTAAGTGGCAGTTGCCGTCACATCAACGCCACCGGCGCAGCCAATGGTGAGTTCCATATCGTCCTCGGTGTCAAGGTTGAGCATCACCGAGGCCGACAGAAGGCCTCCTTTCAGGGCTTTGGCGCCGCTCATGCCCGTTTCTTCATCTACGGTAAACAGGGCCTCGATGGGCGGGTGCGGAATATCTTTTGAAGAAAGTATAGTCATTGCCGCCGCCACCCCAATTCCGTTATCGGAGCCGAGGGTGGTGCCGCGAGCTTTCACCCAATCGCCATCCACATACATTTGAATGCCTTGGGTATCAAAATTAAAATCCGTGCTGGCATTTTTCTGATGAACCATATCGAGATGGCCCTGGAGAGCGACGGTGGTACGGCCTTCCATGCCGGGGCTTGCCGGTTTTTTGATGATGACGTTACCGGCTTCGTCCACATAGGTTTTCAACCCCAGGCTTTCGCCGAATTTTTTCATAAAAGCCGTCACACGCTCTTCCTTTTTGGACGGTCTTGGCACTGCGTTCAAATCGGCAAAGTGATTCCACAAAGCGTTTGGTTTTAGGTTTCTGATGTTATCAGCCATGATAGATGATTTTGTTTTAGGTAAGCGGCGAAGGTATGAAAATTACCTTTGCGGGCGCACGTACTGAAAGGTCATTTTAGCACCGTTGACAAAGAGTATCGCGACAAGGTCAATTAGGTGGCCTGGTAAACTAATTATGTGCACGATCTTTCATTTATTTGCCTTTTAAGTAAACCCGAACTAACGCTTATGCGCATCGTCTTTATGGGCACGCCCGAATTTGCTGTACCTTCCCTGAAAATACTATTGGACAACGGCTACGAAGTGGTGGGCGTCGTCACGGCTACGGGCAAGCTGGGGGGCCGGGGTGGCCATCAGTTGCTCGAACCGGCCGTGAAGAAATTCGCCAGGGAGCAAGGGTTGAAAATCCTGCAACCGCCGGTACTGCGTGACCCCGGATTCTTAGACGAACTGCGGAATCTAAAAGCTGACCTCCAGGTGGTCGTGGCTTTCCGAATGCTGCCAGAAGTAGTTTGGGGCATGCCCTCCGTTGGCACGTTCAACCTGCATGGCTCCCTCCTGCCCCAATACCGCGGCGCCGCCCCCATCAACTGGGCGGTGATTAATGGCGAACAAGAAACCGGGGTTACCACCTTTTTCATAAAACACGAAATTGATACAGGCGAAGTTCTCTTTCAGGAAAAGATGCCCATCGGCGAGGATGAAACTGCGGGAGAGGTGCACGACCGCATGATGCACGTAGGTGCCCGGCTGGTGCTGAAAACCGTGCAGGCCATCGAGAGCGGCAGTTACACGTTGAAATCACAAGACCCGGCAAAGGCGAGCAAGGCTCCGAAAATATTCCACGAAACCTGCGAAATAGATTTTGCCAAAACGACGGCCGAAGTCCATAATTTTATCCGCGGGCTAAGCCCATACCCCGGAGCATGGACCCGCATCAAGCTATTGGACACGAACAAAAAAACAGGTGGCGAAACAGGCATCGAAGATTTAGAATTGAAAATTTTCAGGTCGGAGAAGGAAACGCAGAAACATGAATTCTCGCCGGGGCACCAGGTCACAGATGGTAAAAAGTCACTGAAATTTGCTACAAGAGACGGCTTCGCAAAAGTGCTGGAACTCCAATTGCAGGGCCGCCGCCGCATGCAGGTTTCGGATTTTCTGAACGGCTATTTCCATTTGATAGTGAGCTGAATTGTAACCCTTGCCCAAGCCATTCGTACAGATTATTCGAAAATAATTTTAACCTGAACAACTGATTTCAAATGAGTACATCACAAAATCTGAACACACTTGGCGTCGGGTCAAGAGTTAAGCATCCCGCCTATGGCGACGGCGTGGTCATTCGCTTGCACAAAGCTGCTTATGAGCTGAGTTTTATCTTGTACGGGCTAAAAATGGTGGGCAAGGAGTACGACAAATGGCAGGTGGTGGAAGCCATTCCGGCCGATGAAGGTGTCACTTTCAGCGAAGCAGAAAAATCATTGGCAAAGGTTCTCAGAGCATGGTTGGATATTACC
>SCUG01000699.1 GCA_004297645.1 Saprospiraceae bacterium
GGTTCCAAATCCGGGGGCTGCTGCCCGTGGCAACCATCAATTTTTCTGCTTCAAAATTTTGCCCTGCATGGGTTTTCACTACCCAACGAGTGGTGGAAGTTCCCGGTGGCTCAATGTCTGTGACATCCTGCCCGGTACTGACTTTCACACCTGACTCCTGCGCCGCTGAAATCAGGCAGTCCACGATGGTTTGCGAGCGGTTGCTAACGGGAAACATGCGGCCATCTGCCTCTGAGGTTAATGCCACACCGTGAGCTTCAAACCATGCGATGGTATCACTGGGTTGAAAATGGTGGAACGGCCCCAACAAGGCTTTGGAGCCGCGCGGGTAATTTTCCACCAATTCCTTTGGCTCGAAACAGGCATGGGTGACGTTGCACCGGCCGCCGCCTGATACTTTTACCTTTTGCAATACTTCCCGGCTTTTTTCCAAAATAACTACCGTCGCTTTCGGGTTGGCCCCGGCACAACGAATGGCTGAAAAAAAACCGGCAGCCCCGCCACCCACCACGACTATATTGAACCACTGAACGGAAGGCATAAAGCTATCTTTTCACAAATTTCCGGACACCGGCAGCAACACCATCCGTCGCCTGTAGGTAATAAACCCCAGCCACTAAATCGCTGACAGATACCCTACCTGTCGCCTCGCGGAAGGTGCCTGACAATACCTGCCGGCCAAACGCGTCGAACAGCCGGTAGCTCACCGGCTGCGAGCTGCTTTGTGGCAACGACACGAACAGCTCGCTGCCTGTGGGGTTTGGGAACAACTCAAAAGCGAGGACGGGCGTAGTCTCCTTTGCGTCCACAGTGCCGAAAACGTTGATAGGCGAACTGAAAATTCCGAGTCCTCCGCTGTTATTGCCTACTATGGCCTCCAACAAGTCATCGCCGTTCAGATTGGCAAAGGCGATACGTGAG
The DNA here is from genome assembly GCA_004297645.1 of Saprospiraceae bacterium. Classification (GTDB taxonomy): domain Bacteria; phylum Bacteroidota; class Bacteroidia; order Chitinophagales; family Saprospiraceae; genus UBA6168. The sequence goes on from SCUG01000699.1 coordinate 922, forward strand.
ATACCCCCGTCGCGCAATCCGCCGAATTGCTCGCTGACCACTTGGAAGGAAGTGCCGAAATCCAGACTATCGGCATCCACAATGTATAATTCAAAATACCCGAATTCCGAGCCGGTGATGAGGTAGGTCGTGTCGCCAAAATCGAGGATAACGGGAGCGCTGTACCCCGTGACATAGCCGGGCTGTTGGGTGTTTATTTTTCCCAAAAATTTATTGTTGGGGGCTTCGTCTGGGTTGGTGTGAAAACTGGCAGACTCCGGTGTGCCCTGATTAGGGAGGTAGTTCACGTTGCCATTGCGTTCGCCGATGATGAGGTCGTTGGCCCCATCTCCATTAAGGTCAAAAATGAAAGGTGTGGAATATTGCCCTACGTTGATGCCCTGCCAGTTGGGTTGAATGGGACCGAACGACATGGGGTTTCCCGGCCCAGCGAGATTTTCAGCATAAAAGAGGCTGCCATACCGCTCGCCCGTCACAAGGTCGGGGTCGCCGTCGCCGTCCATATCGCCGAAGGCGGGAGCAAAGGAATAGGTTTCGGAAGCAAACTGGTGGAAATCAAGCCAATTGCTATCCACAAGCTCAAATTTTGGCTCCGTGGCGGTGCCGGTATTTTCAAAGAGAAATAGGTAGGGGTCGTTTTGGAAATCGGGTAGCCATGCGTTGAAATTGGCAACGACGAAATCCATGAGGCCATCGGCATTGTAGTCCAGGAAGGCGGGCTGTGCGCCAGTGCCAAAGTCGAGCATATCTTCAATGATGAGCTGCTTTTGCTGCAACTGGAACAAGGGGGCTTCGTTGGTCTGGACATTTTTGTAAAACCAGGCCACGTCGCGGTCCACTGAAGAGTTGGGCACATTTGGCGAAGCCATGAAATCCTTGATGCCGTCGTTGTCGAAGTCCAGGTAATAGGAAGCGGGGAAATCACTGATATGTACCGGTACATCATTGGTGGGAAAGTCAATATCCTGGTCAGTTACCCAGGCGTTTTCTGCCTCGCCGCCATTTAGTGCACGCACAATTTTAGGGAATATGAGGTCGCCATAAAGCAATTCTTTGTCGCCATCATTGTCAGCGTCGTAGGTGCAGAGAGTGCCACCGCCATGCAGCACCCTGGCATCTTCATCGTCATTGGGGTTGCCGAGCAGTTGAGCACACTGGCTGGGGTCGGGGCTGAGCAGAAGCTCTTCGGCGAAGGGGGCGATGAAGAATTTTCCCCAACACGGGTCATTAAATTCGTAAATAAGTGTGTCGTCGGTATAGCCCATTTCGATGGCCATATTTTCGTAGAATTGGACGTATCCGCCCGTGCCGTTGATGCTTAGAATGTCGAGGTCGCCGTCACCGTCGATATCATCTACGGCGGGGTAATCGGGTGGGTTGGCCAGCACATTAGTGAAATTGCCACCACCTGTGGGATAGACGAGAACATCAAATGACCATTGGGGAAATTTCAACCGTTCGAAGTTCAGAATGCCATTTTCAAAATGGCCTCTGTACACCTTGAACCCAGGAATTCCCTCGTCACCGGCATGGGCGAAAATGTCTATAGCACCATCGCGATTATAGTCGCGTAACAGCACGAAATTTTTGCAAAAAGGGAAATTGGTAGTGAGGTACGGGGCGAATTCCCATTGGGGTTGGCCATTCGAGCCGGCATTGCGCCAAGCGATGTGTTTGCTCCCGTTCCGGTCGAAGGCATACAAGTCTGTCTTTCCGTCGTCATCGAGGTCAGCAGCCGACCATTGCGGTGCATTGAGGCCTCCGGCCCAGGGGTTGAGCAGCCCAGCTCCATTGACCGTAACAGGTACATTCAGCCTGTTAAACAATTGTGCCATTAAACCCTGAGAAATAAAAACGGTAAGAATGAGA